>NZ_JBLXYA010000012.1:0-71850 GCF_048512865.1 Rothia sp. P13129 | reverse complement strand
TAACCTCCAAGTGAGGTTTCAGGCAACGTAGACTTTGTTGTAAGTTTACGGTGGCTATAGCAAGAGGGAAACGCCCGGTTCCATCCCGAACCCGGAAGCTAAGACTCTTTGCGCCGATGGTACTGCACTGGGGACGGTGTGGGAGAGTAGGTCGCCGCCGGTTTTTATCGGGATATTGAGGGGCTTTCACAATTATGTGAAAGCCCCTCTTTTTTATTTAACAACAAGTCCATGAATTTTACGACTTGGTACTCCTGTGGAAAGAATGACAGTTTTCTATAAAAGCCTCTATAACGTTTATTCTTGGGAGATAACTCAGCTAGGCTATTATCCGTAAAATACTATGAAAGAGAGTATCTCTAGTGTCTAAAGAAGATTCTAAAAACTCTGTTGATCCACGCGAACGTGCTCGCCAGATTGCTGCTAAGCAAGCAAAGCTTGGTGCACGTTCTAATAAGCGTTGGATGCAAGCAACCATCGCTTTGGTTGTTGTTGCGATTATCGCTATTGTGGCAACAATCTTTATCACAACGAAGAAAAACACCATTGAGGATGCAGGGCCTGTACCAGAATCAGCTAATAAATATGGTGGTATTGTTCTGACTGCTGACGGTATTGAGAAAGGGGCTTCTGATGAGCCTACACGCGATATCAAGAGCCTTTATAGTGCAACAGCATCGCATCAAGCGACAGAAGGGGCAAAAGAAACACCTTTGCCTCTAGGCGTACAGACTCCTGAGGAAGCTGCACACAACGGGAAACCCGTACGTGTAACCATCTTCCAAGATTATAACTGTGTTCACTGCGCTGAATTTGAAAAAGCTTATGGTGGTGAAATAGAAAAACTGGTTAAAGAGGGAAAGATTACTCTTGAAATTCGTAATCTAACCTTCCTCGATGGGGAGTATGCTGGTCAGTATTCTGCTCGTACAGCTGCTGCAGCTTATGCTGTTGCAAATCAGGTTTCACCAGAGAAATTCTTGGAATATCAGAAAGAGATTTTCTCGCATCAGGGTAAAGTCATGAAGAATGCTGAGATTATTGATATCGCTAAAAAATATGGTGCTGATATCAAGGACGATATGGATAACAATAAATGGCGTTCTCTCGTGAATGTTGTGACACCTGAGTCTTCTAATAACGGTGTTTCTGGTACTCCTACGGTTTATGCTGATGGACAACAGTACACTTCTAATGACTTCACAACATGGCTTAACGGCATTATTGAAGCTAAACAGAAGTCTGAGTAGTCTCAATAATCTTCTAAGACGTTATAGCCGTTTGTAGAGCTTTAAAAAGCGTTTCGCTCATGAGTCTTTTTAGGCATGTGAGCGAAACGCTTTTTTGTGATGTGTTTCCTGTCTTTTAGGTCTTGCTGAAGATGCATATTATCTAAAGTTCAGGTACACTAGTTGAGTGCCTTAGCGCATATGCCTCCTTAGCTCAGCTGGCCAGAGCACCTGTCTTGTAAACAGGGGGTCACCGGTTCGAATCCGGTAGGGGGCTCCACTTATGAGTGCAAACGGTAATACGTTATTCTAGGAATAAGATTATCTGGGCGCTTGTTTTTTCAAAATTGTTTGAGAAAACAAGCGCCCATTTTTTATGTACTCGGTTCGCTGGTATGGCATAGGATAAGTTTCAGCCCCTGAAGCTACTTCTGTCTTTAAGATGAATTTGTCGTCCATGCCAGTGGTCGATAAGCCAACGATCGTGACTTGCGATAATGAGTGTTCCCTTCCACGTTCGCAGAGCCTCTTCGAGCGCTTGCATGGTGTCTAAATCAAGGTAGTTAGTCGGTTCATCCATTATCAGTATTGAGGGATTTTCCGCTAGTACGATAGCGACTTGAGCACGTCGTTGATTTCCCGCAGATAAGTCTGAAATGGGTGTGGCCCACATAGAAGGGTGCAGAATTCCTTGACCTAGCTTACCGACACCCTGTTGCCAAAGTCTATTGTTAAATCCTGTATATCCTTCACTCGGGAGGTGTTGGGGAACAATGCCAATCGAATCATCACGTGAAACTGAGCCGTTTGTTTCTGCTCCTATGGGAGGGTTTCCTGTCGCAATCCAGTTAAGTAATGTGCTTTTACCGGTGCCGTTTCTTCCGGTGATAAGGAGGTGTTCTCCTGCCGATAAATCCATGTCTATTGGTAGAAGTCGGTTTGCAACGGATGCCTGCCTAACAGAAACAACAATCCCCGAGCTTGGCTGACCTTGGTATGGAGGGAACTGTAACTTGTAGCTACGAGGTTTGTGAACTTCTTCCTCTTTTAGACGGTTCAAGCGAATTTCGTCGCTTCTCATGCGATTAGCTGATGTTGCTGAAGCCCTATCAGCAAAAAACTTTTTAGCTACCCCGGTTGCAGTATTGAGGCGAGTTCCACCGCGAGCAATTTTCATACTTTCGTGACGGTGCTCTTGAAGTTTGCGTTTTTGGGACTGCTGAGACGAATGGATTTGTGCATGTTTTTCTTGAGCAGTTTTCTTCGCGGTGAGGTAATCCGAATAGTTCCCTCGGCTGCGGAAAAGACCGCCGGAATTATCTTCTCCCCGTGCTTTAGCTAACTCACTCCATACTGCAACGTCAGTGTCATAAATGATGGTTGCTGTCTCTTCGATAAAAGCCCGATCATGACTTGATACAAGTACAGGACCATCCCACTGACGAATGGTATCTGAGAGGAAGCTAACCGCGTCCGCATCTAAGTGGTTCGTTGGCTCATCGAGAATAAGGGCGTTGGGACGAAGGACGAGTAACGCCGCCAACCGTAATCGAGCGCGTTGCCCAGGAGAGAGCGTCTTGAGGCTACGTTCCATCAGGGATGCACCGACTATGTTTAGTCCAAGACCAGTGAGAGTCTCCGTTAACCGAGAGTCTAACGACCATACATCTCGTGCAGTCATTTCAGCAAGAACATGGTCGTATTCGGTTTCTAATGTACTGTCACCTTCAGATAACGAAGCCAATATCTGATCAAAACGTGCCGATAAATCTCTGATGGGTGCAAATGCGGTATCAAAGTAGTCGTTGACTCGACCTACGAAATGATTGGGGTCGGGCACAAAATGTTGTGATGGGGTGGGGACTACCTGCCCTGAAGTAGGTGACAATTCTCCAGAAGCGACTTTAAGTAGTGTTGTCTTTCCGCTGCCATTGGGGCCAATAATAAATGCTCGTTCGCTTTCAGCAACGTGAAGATTTACGTGATTAAGTATTTGGCGAGATCCGTAAGAAAATGAGACGGTGTTAAGAGTAATAGAAGGCATAGTAATCTCCATGACGTAGAAAAATTGAGGTTACGTCTCAGCGGGGCTGAGTGGAAATTACATGTTCATTGTTGTTAGGTACTCCTTAAGAAGTGACGTCACAAGTAGACATCGAACATGTGTCATTATAGGTGGAACTCGCATTGAATACTAGCATAATGAGGAATAACTGCGGTTATCTCTAATGGTTAAGAGTGGTTAGCCTGTCTTCAGCTGCGCTGTGTCAAACAGGCTCGAGAGATTACCTAAGTATCTATCGAAAATTAATATAAATAATCTTTGGGTATTTTCTTGTACGCCTCATTGGTAGTGTGGTTTTTAGTTGGTCTTAGATGCTATGCGAAAATATCTATTCTTATTAATGCTAGTAGAGCGGACATAGCCTATGTCTGGCTATCTCTATGAATCGGCTGGCGTAGGGGGAGGAGAAAATACAATGTTCACGACAGCAGACGGCAATAAAGCTTTAACCGTTGTTTTACTGGTTGTGCTGATGCTTTGGTCTACGTATTTGGCGAGTTTTCATGCTCCTCATTCTATTTTTGCTGTTGTTTCTTTTGTCCTTCTACTGATGTTCTACCTCTACTGGGTCTTGAGAGAGCGGATTTTTCTGACGGTTATGAGTCTTCTGCCTCTTTACTGTATGACCGGAATTTCGGTGTTATTCAGGTGTGTTGGAGAGAATAATAGTGTTCTGGTTCTCCTCGCAGATATTCTGGCTATTGTTGCGCTTGTATCGATGTCTTTGCTTCTGTATAAGAAGTCTTCTGTTCGCAATCCATAACTTTGGGTGCTGTTTTTTGGTTAGAATCAGCACTCGTGAAGTGCCTAGATAGTTTAATCTTGGGGTGATTTTCTGCTGTTGAGCTTTTGCTGGAAAGCTCATATTTTGTATTAATGTCATGACTTTAATACTTTTTAATAAAGGTTGTTTTTACCTCTTATAAATGCGAGATTTAGGGACTTATTTACCCTAAGTTTTTATGCGACACACCAAGGTTTTCTTGTATGTTTCTATGAAACAGCTTGAGTTAAGGTATAAAAATTTTTTTATGGATTTTTATTTTTGCATAAAAAAGTTTTCCCAAGTAAAAGCCCTGTTTTTATGGCTTGGTGACAATGTGTAACTTAGTAGAAAAAAAGTAAGTACGAGTTAGTATTGTGTGGCGTAACACAGGGCGTTATCCTTATGTGTAGATGGAAAACGCCCGAGTACCATCACGGGCAACACACTAGACATTTATTGGAGGAGTAGACCTTATGAAGGCACTCGTTTACCACGGTCCCGGCAAGCGTAACTGGGAAGAAGTACCAAACCCCACCATCTTGGAGCCAACCGACGTTATCGCTCGCGTTGACACCACCACTATTTGCGGTACTGACCTCCACATTCTTAAAGGCGATGTTCCCGAAGTTGAAGAGGGTCGTATTCTTGGACACGAAGCTATTGGCACCATTACCGAAGTTGGCGAAGCTGTAACCGACCTCAAAGTTGGCGATCGCATCATCATTCCTGCTGTTACCAACTGTGGTAAGTGCTCCTACTGTAAAGCAAACCAGCCAGCACACTGCCAGACCGTTGGTGGCGTTGGTTGGATTTTCGGTTACATGATTGACGGTACTCAGGCTGAGTATGTTCGTGTTCCTTACGCAGAAACTTCAGTGCACCTCGTACCTGAGGGTCTAGATGATGAAGATGTTCTCTTCCTCACCGACGCTCTACCTACCGGTTTTGAGATTGGTATTCTCAACGGTAACACCAAGCCTGGTGACACCGTTGCAGTTATCGGTGCAGGCCCCGTTGGTCTTGGTGCAATCATGACTGCAAACCTTTGTGGTGCAGGTCGCGTTATTACCGTCGACATGGACGAGAACCGTATGAACAAGGCTCTTGAACTTGGTGCAACCGACAAGGTTAACGCTTCTGACCCTGACGCAATTGAGAAGATTAAGGCTCTCTCTAACGACGGTCTTGGTGTAGACGTTGCAATTGAGGCTGTTGGTATTCCTGCAACCTTCCAGACCTGCATGGATATCGTTCGCCCCTTCGGTTCTATCGCAAACGCTGGTGTTCACGGTAAGCCTGTGGAGCTTCCTATCAACAAGATGTGGATTTCTAACGTCTCCATCAACATGGGTCTCGTAAGCTGCAACACCGTTGGTAACCTGTTGAACATGGTTAAGTCCGGACGCCTCAATGCGCGCGCAATGGCAACCCACCACTTCACCTTCGATGAATTCGAAGAAGCATACGAGCTCTTCGGCAACGCTGCTAAGCACGACGCAGTGAAGGTTGTTATCTCTCGCGAGAAGAAAGCATAAATAGCTTTCACGTTCTATGTTGAAACCTTTAAAGGTTAAATAGAAGAGGTGTGTCACCCCAATCTTTTGGGGGTGACACGCCTCTTTGTATGTTGGAATAATGTGAGTGAAAAAATTAAGCCGTTAATCTCACACTGTAAATTTCATGCATGTAATTTATCGGGGTCAAACCCTGTTTTAAAAAGCTGGAAAGACAGACAAAATAATCTTAAAAACAGTTTTGACAAGCAAAAATATAAACTTATGGTAGACTTGTGTATGACTTGAAAGTATACCTGATGCCATCTTTTGAGGTGTGAGTGCCTTGATGAAGCGTTGAGTTTCTAGGAATCTTGCATTCTTAAAGGTGGTTTTAGGTTGCATAAAAGCCAGTATTTACATAGTATTTAAGGCTGTCGCATTGGTGGCAACACCTCTCGACACCTTGAACTATTCACCGTTATTCCGCGGCGGGGATTTAGCTTGTTTTCTCACCCAAGCTGAGTCTCATACACTCCAGCCCGGCGAATAACCCGGTGCTCTACCTTGGTGACGGGACGCTCATACAACTTGCACTTGTGCTAAGTATGTACCGCCTGCGCACCGTCATTACGTCAACAAATGGAGGAGAAAACTATGGCAGCAAACTGCCAGGTGACCGGAGCTGTTCCCGGCTTTGGACACAGCATTTCCCACTCGCATCGTCGCAACAAGCGTCGTTTCGATCCGAACATTCAGAAGAAGCGTTACTGGGTGCCTTCACTGCGCCGCAACGTAACCCTCAACGTGTCCGCTAAGGGCATCAAAGTTATTGATGCTCGTGGTATTGATGCTGTTGTTGCAGAAATGATTGCACGCGGGGAGAAGATTTAATCATGGCTTCAAAGACCAAGGACGTACGTCCTATCATCAAGCTTAAGTCCACTGCGGGTACCGGCTACACCTACGTAACCCGCAAAAACCGTCGTAACAACCCCGACCGTATGACCCTCAAGAAATACGATCCCGTTGTTCGTAAGCACGTAGAATTCCGAGAGGAGCGATAAGACATGGCTAAGAAGTCCAAAATCGCTCGTAACGAACAGCGCAAAGAAATCGTTGCACGTTACGCAGAAAAGCGCCTAGCGCTCAAAAAGACCCTAGTCGACGAAAATGCTACTCCGGAAGAGCGCGAAGCTGCTCGTCTCGGACTGCAGAAGCTTCCTCGTAACGCTTCTCCAGTACGTGTTCGTAACCGTGACCAGATTGACGGCCGCCCCCGCGGTACTTTCCAAAAATTTGGCATTTCTCGCGTCCGTTTCCGTGAAATGGCACACCGCGGCGAATTGCCCGGTATCACCAAGTCAAGCTGGTAAGGTTTGGCTAGTAACGATTTAGCTACTGAGCTAATCGCTAGATAAACATAAAGTCTCAGGAGGGGCAACTATGGCTAAGAACCGCAGCGAACTCGTCGCAGAGGTTGCAGAGAAAGCTGGCACCAGCCAGGCAGCTGTAAACGGTGTGCTAGACGCACTATTCCAGGTATTTGAGAAGTCTGTCGCCAAAGGCGAAAAGATTACCATTCCTGGTTGGATGGCTATTGAGCGCACTGACCGCGCTGCACGCACCGGTCGCAACCCACAGACCGGGGAAACTATTCAGATTCCTGCTGGTCATGGTGTTAAGCTGACCGCTGGTTCCAAGCTGAAGGCAGCAGTCTCCAACAAGAAATAAAAACTTGTCAAAGACTTACAAAAGAGGTTGTTTCATCGAAAGATGAAGCAACCTCTTCTGTATATCTACGGGTATAGATGTTTCAGTAACCTCAAGAGGACGAAACCTCAGATACACTAGAAAAAAGTATTGGATACACAGGAGAGGAGCCACAACGGATGACACACACATCCCTCGACCGCTCGTCTTCTGAACGTACTGAACAACTACTGCGTGCATGGTGTACCGCACTAACCTCCACCTCAGTAGGAGCTCTTGCTCACGGTATTGCAGGAGGCGGTTTGCCTCACCCTATTATCTGGCTTCTCTGCACCGCACTGACAGCATTAGCTTGTTTGCCGTTTAGTACGTATCGCATATCAAAATATCTCTTAGCTGGAGCAATACTCCTTGGACAAGGATTATTGCATCTCATGCTTGCATATAGCGGGACGTCACTGACCGATACACACCGCCATCATCATGGAGCTCAACGGCTCAACTTTAGCTTGCATCTAGAGACTACTACCCACCATGCGCATCATGGGAATATGCCACTGATGGTGCTTTTTCACATCGGTGCGGCAGCAATAACTTTTGGCATGTTCTGCTATGGACAAGAAACGATTCGTCGTTGTCTCAACGCCCTAAGCCTTCGCCTGACAGAACTGTTCTGGACTCCACCGGTACACATTCACCTTCCCCGAACATACCGTGTGCCAATCTACTTTTTTGAGCAGACGCTCCATACCCTGCTACTTCTTCTTACACAGCCTCGACGAGGCCCACCTCTATTGCGTTGTTCTTTCCATAACTAAACAACACAATAGAAGGAATATATATGAAGACAGCACCATCTCGTGCACTCCATAAAACACTAATCTCTGCTCTATACGCACTATTAGTGTTAGGTTTGAGCACCTTAGCCATTACTCCAGCTCAAGCCCATGACCAACTTATTTCTACGGTTCCTGCCGATGGAGAAACCCTTAACCAGCTACCTGACAAAATCACCCTCAAATATAGTGGGAATATTTTAGATGTCGATGGAGCTAACCAAGTACGAGTAACAACCTCGACGGGGGAATCTATCGCTAGCGAATCTCCAGAAATTTCAGGAAAAGATGTCTCGACGACACTTTCAGGAGACAAAAAAGCTAACGAAACATACACCGTTACGTGGCGAGTAGTTTCTGAAGATGGACACCCCATTCAAGGAAAATACGAGTTCGTCGTCGGTGAAGGTGCACCGAAAACATCGGCTACGGAAGCAACAGCAACTCACGAAGCTTCAACCGAAAAACAGGATGCGCCAGAAACCTCTTTGATCGAGAAAAATAAAGGCATTATCTTTTCTCTCGCAACATTAGCTACGGTAGTCGCCGTTATCGTTCTCCTTCTTAAGAACAGGCGTTCTTCCTAAGGCATCTTTTTCTATCACCAAACGTTCCTAAAAGCGTTTTATTATATTTTTTTTGAGGAATACTCATGTTTAAGATTTCTACACCCAAAACTACTGTCCTATTGAGCTCTGTCGCTATTGGTGCGCTTGTCCTTACGGGCTGCGGAGCACAAGATACCTCAAACCATCATTCTCAAAGCTCGGCTACTCCCACATCTTCTGCAGATGCTAGCAGTACTGCTACGACACCTACAGAAACTACAACGAATGCCTCTGAGCAAAATAGTGCACTGGTCTTTTCTGATACTTGGGTTAAAGCTACAAAAGGTGGTATGACCGCGTTCTTCGGGAAAGTAAAAAACACTACGGATAAACCCATCACCATTGTTTCTGCGACGAGCTCTATCTCTGATGATACGCAACTGCATACTACAGAGAAGGACCCCGCTACCGGCTCAACGATGATGAAACAAGTGACAAGTTTTACCATCAACCCCGGAGAAGATTTTGTCTTTGAACCAGGCGGAAACCACATTATGGCAGTGGGAATGAAATGTTCCCTACCTGCAGGACTTCGTGCAAATGTCACCCTCAAAACCGAAGATGGTCAAGAGTTTGGCTTTGAAGCAGTCGCTCGCGATTATGCTGGTGCGAAAGAAGAGTATGCTCCTGGCGAGGAACATACTCCTGCAGGTAGTGAGCATTCCCACGAACATGGTGAGCACTCCCACGAACATGGTGAGCACTCCCACGAACATGGTGAGCACTCCCACGAACATGGTGAGCACTCCCACGAACATGGTGAGCACTCCCACGAACACGGCGACTCACATGAACACGGCGACTCACATGAAGGAATGCACCATATGGATGGCATGTCTGAAAGCGAAGACAACTCCCAAACCGTGCTTCCACAATGCGCACAATAATACCTACGACATCTAAGACGCTGATAGCGTTTTAGAAAACCTCCACCTTGAGGAAACCGATGAGTGATTCTGAGCAGACCCCCGCACACATTTCTGACAAAGAAACAAAACCAGCACCAACACGTAGACACCTCGTTGCAGGTGCCCTCGGCGCAGGTATCGGAGCTCTTGCAACAGAAACAATCCATAGGATGTCTCCCGAAACCCACCAAGAAACAACAAAAGAACAAAAAGTTGCACCTCTTCAGGAATCGAGAACATCCTTTTACGGGGCACGGCAAGCTGGAATAGACACACCAGCACCAGCAATTGGGCATTTTATCGCTATCGACTTAAACGACGATACCGACGCTCAACAGCTAAGCCGTCTGCTCAGAATCCTCACCGATGACGCCGCGCAACTCACTCAAGGACACGCCCCAATCGTTGACCAAGAACCAGAACTCGCAGAAACTCCAGCGTCACTAACCATCACTTTTGGATTCGGCGAAAAAATCTTCGAGATAGCAAACCCCCGCCAAAAACCACCATGGCTCAAACCACTACCACCCTTCGCGCAAATCGACCAGCTACAAGAACGCTGGAGTGACGGCGACCTCCTCATTCAAATCTGCGCCGACGACAGAATGACCGTCGCCCATGCGCAACGAATGCTACTCAAAGACACCCGAACTTTTGGAACTATCCGATGGGTACAAGAAGGATTCCGCCACGCGTACGGATCCCAAAAACCCGGGCAGACCATGCGAAACCTCTTTGGGCAAGTTGACGGGACCGTCAACCCCACAACATCAGATAACAGCATGGAACAAGTCGTATGGGGAAAACACCCTAAGACCCCCGCATGGGAAGAGAACGGAACCTCTATCGTCATCCGACGTATCCATATGAATATCGACACCTGGGACGAAGCAGACAGAATTGCACGTGAAGACGCCGTTGGCAGAAAGCTAAGCAACGGAGCACCTCTTACCGGAGAAAAAGAACACGACATACCCGACCTCTCGGCAACAGACCACCTCGGATTTAACGTCATCGCACCCTACGCACACATACGTAGAGCAAGCCCACAAGAACCCCAAGAACGTATCCTTCGACGAGGATACAACTACGACCTTCCTGTAACAGACGCATCAGGCTTTTCACGACATGGAGAAACTACCGGAGGCATCTCCCAAAGCGGACTAATCTTCGCCTCATACCAGAGTGACCCCACACAACAATTCGTTCCCATCCAAAAACGCTTAGCACAACTCGACATGCTGAACACTTGGACGGTACCCATCGGATCAGCAGTATTTGCGATTCCCGCCGGATGCCAAGAAAATGGATTTATCGGAGAAAACCTCTTCAAACCCTCCCAGCCATAACAAGCCCATCACCACAGACACACCACACCACAACACAGGAACAACCAACCCCATGGCGCAGCGACGATTTACGCAACAAAAAACACCTCAAGAGAAGACCTCACAGCTTATCAAAGCACTCTCTTACGGGGGAGTAAGCCGCCAATGGATTTGGGCATTTCCCATATCAGCCCTGCTGCTACTTATCCTGTCATTACTCGTCACCGGCGAAAGCAACGCAACTGCTCTTGTCGACGCCGGAGCCTTTGTCCGCTGGGGGCTACCTATCGTTGAAGTACTTCATAACTTCGCCATGATGGCAACAATGGGTGCTCTCATCTTTGCTATAGGCATCATCCCACGCTTTAGGGATTCAACACTGAACACAAAAACCTTCCGAAAAAACTCCACTCAACATCAAAAACAACGAGCAGAATACCCTCCCTTTACCGCACTGCTTAACTTCGCATCAGCACTATCAGTGACTTGGACACTCACCGCTATAGCAGTGCTCGTACTTACCTACTCCGACATCTCAGGCAGACCGATAACCGCTGCAAGCTCTTACGCATCAGAACTCATCAGCTACATCACCGACATCGATGCAGGAAAAGAACAAGCCACAACAATCATCGTTGCAGCTACCGTCTCAACACTCATCTTTGCGGTACGTTCACTACTAGGACTACTTATCACCTGGGGTATTTCGCTAATCGCCATCATCGATATGGCATTAGGCGGACACTCCGCCGGCGGTGCAGACCATATGGGAGCCGTCAACTCCCTCGGACTGCACCTCTTAGGAGCTATCAGCTGGTGCGGTGGGCTGATTGCGCTCGCCTACATCTCCCAGCAAATTAGCGCACCAGAAGCAGGAACCGGCACCACCGTAGAACAAGAGCGAGGCACTAATACTACTCTGAACCGTCGTGCCCCAATGGCAATTGTGGTTCTCAGAAGATACTCTGCAGTAGCACTCTTCGGATTTATTCTTATCGTTCTATCAGGAATTATTAACGCTGCTGTGCGTATGAATAATCTTTCTGAACTATTCACCACAGCCTACGGCAATATGATTCTCACAAAATTCATCCTGACCATGATGTTAGGGGTCATAGGTGCAGTTCACCGACTTTACCTCATACCTGCTATGTCACGTGGGGAAATTCGCCCCATCATCGGCATATGGCGCGCAATTATCGCTGAGATTATGATTATGGGCGCAGCAAGTGGACTAGCCGTATCACTCTCTCGAACCGCCCCACCCGTTCCAGAAACCCTTGCAACCGACGCCCCACCTGTACGCATCATCACCTGGTACGATATGCCACCAGAACCCTCTCTCACCCATTGGGTTACACAATGGCGTTTTGACTGGCTATGGGTATTCCTCATCTGCTGTGCAGGATACTTTTACCTATGGGCCTACTATCGTGTGAAAAAAGCTGGCGGAACATGGCCCATCATGCGAACCGTCTCTTGGCTAGTTGGACTCTTCGCACTGAACTATGTCACCTCCGGAGCCTTAGCCATTTACGGTCGAGTACTCTTCTCCGCACACATGGTGGAACACATGTCACTGACCATGATTGTTCCCATTTTTCTCGTCCTTGGAGCACCTATCACACTCCTCTTGAAGGCTTTAGAACCTCGCCAAGACGGAACACGAGGCCCACGAGAATGGATTTTGAGAATTATTCACTCTCGATGGTCCAAAATCGTCACAAACCCCATTTTCGCAGCCGTTAACTTTGCCGGTTCTATCGTCATCGTTTACTTCACACCATTACTCAATTTCGTACTCTCCTACCATGTGGGTCACGAGTTGATGATTATCCATTTCTTAATGACCGGATACATTTTCTCTCTCGTACTCATCGGAATTGATCCCATCCCGTATCGTCCCGCCTACCCCATGCGTCTCATCCTCCTCATCGCAACGTTGGGGTACCACGCATTTGTTGGTATTGCCATGATGAATATGGAAACACTACTTGCCGCATCATGGTTTGGAAACCTTGGAAGAGAATGGGGACTATCCGCCATCGACGACCAAAAACTTGGCGGATCACTCATGTGGGGGATAGGCGAACTACCCACCATGCTCATCGCTGTAGCCGTCGGTATTCAATGGGCAGCATCCGACAAAAAAGTTGCCAAACGACTAGACCGGCAAGCCGAACGCGACGGCGACGCAGACCTCAAAGCCTACAACGAAATGCTTGAAAAACTCAACGAAGAAAACTCAACATCACAATAACAACTAACGAGTTACGCGAACAGAACGCAACCACCCAAAGAACACCACCACAACTGCCACGCCAGTAGAGATAAGAACCTCATAACGGTGCTCTATACTCACACCCATAAACAGCAAAAGAGCAACTAACACAACAATAAGCACCCAATTAAGATACGGAAAAGCCCACATCTTAAGCACATCCGCACGAGTCGTCACATCAACACCCTCTGCCAAAAGAATACGGCGAGAACGAAGATGAGACACTGCAATAAAAAGCCACACAAAAATACCAGTAGCACCGGTCGTATTCACCAAAAAACTAAAAACAGCATCCGGCATAAAATAATTCAAAAGAACCGACGCAACACCCACACACGAAGAAAAAATAACCGCAACCCACGGGCTACCCACCGAAGAAACTCCACCCAAAAACCTCGGAGCATCACCGCGCGAAGCCATAGCAAACAGCATGCGAGAAGAACTATATAACGATGCATTCAAACACGATATAAGCGCCGTAAGAACCACAATGTTCATTACAACCGCAGCATACGGGACACCAAAACTCTCAAAAACCGTCACAAAAGGTGAAACACCCGAGACAATAGACGTCCACGGAACCACACACAACGTCACAGCAATAGCACCAATATAAAAAATAAGAATACGCAACAACACAGCACGTACAGCCTTTACCACAGACTCCCGCGGATGTGTTGATTCACCAGCTGCAATAGTAACAATCTCAGCGCCAAACATTGAAAAAATGACGGCAAGAAGCGCACTAAACACAGCACCCACACCATGCGGGAAAAACCCACCATGACCAACCAACTGGAAAAGGCCCGCAGAAGAATGAGGGATAACACCTACAAGCGCCAACACACCCAACACAATCAACAGACCTAAAGCAAACACCTTAACCGAAGAAAACCAAAACTCAGATTCCCCATAAACCCGAACCGATACGAGATTTAAAAGCGTCAAAGCAAGAACAAGAACACCGGCAACCGCCCACTGCTCAAAAGCCGGAAACCACCCAGAAATAATCGTGGCAGCAGCCGTCGCCTCAATAGCAACCGTAACAGCCCAAAACCACCAATATAACCAACCCACGGTAAAACCCGCCCAAGCACCAATAAAACGATGAGCATACGCAGAAAAAGAACCAGTCTGCGGAGACGCTGAAGACAACTCACCTAACATGCGCATCACCAGAGTCAAAATAACACCAGCGAAAACATAAGAAAGAATCACTGCAGGACCAGCAACCGTAATAGCAGTAGAAGACGCCACCAAAAGACCCGCACCAATAGCCCCGCCTAAAGCAATCATCGAAAGATGACGAGGACTCAACGACTTCGTCAACGAACGTTCAGAAGGAGAAACCAACCCAACAGAACCATCAGATACTGACGACATAGAACTCTCACAATCATGAGACATAGCCAAACTGCTACTTTCTGCTAAAACGCAAACAACAACACAAGCCCATACACAACCATCAGGAAAGTGTTTTTACCGCTACATAGACTACTCCGACAAGGGGTAATAACAAAATAAAAGAGAACATCACCTATATGACACAACATCACAAAATATGACAATCTATAACAAGCACTACCTCAAGAAAAGAAATACTTTCAGACAAAAATACATCCTAAGATAGTGTAAACACACATCAACGAACCAACATCAATACGAAAGACTACCTCGAATGAACAACACAATACGCTCACACAAGGTACGCGCTAGCGAATTAACCGGACGCGGATGGTTCAACACCGGAGGCAAAGACCTCAACCTACAAAGCCTCCGCGGGAAAATTGTCATTCTCGACTTCTGGACACTCTGCTGTATCAACTGCCTCCACGTCCTCGATGAGCTACGCCCCCTCGAAGAACAATACGGCGACGTCCTCGTCACCATCGGAGTACACTCACCAAAATTTGAACACGAAGCAGACCCTAAAGCCCTCGAAGCAGCTATCGACCGGTACGACATCGCGCACCCCGTCCTCGACGACCCAGAACTAAGCACCTGGCAATCCTACACTGCACGAGCCTGGCCCACACTCGTCGTCATCGACCCCGTAGGATACATCGTTGCGCACCTCTCCGGAGAAGGACACGTTCAAGGGCTCACCACACTCGTCGAAGAACTCATCCAAGAACACAAAGAATCCGGCACTCTACGCTACGGCGACAGCCCCTACGTCCCACGCCCCAAACCACAAGGCACCCTAGCCTTCCCCGGAAAAGCTATCGAACTACCCGCCGAATACTCCGAAGAAAACACCACCACCTACCTTGTCACCGACAGTGCACGCCACCGACTCGTACAACTCAACCCCGACCTCGAAACAGCGCAACGCACCATCGGAACAACACAACGAGGATGGAAAGACGGAAACAGCGATGAAGCGCTCTTCAACGAGCCACAAGGTCTATGCCTCGTACCTGAAGAACTCCGCGAAACACTCGGATACGACATCCTCATCGCAGACACCGTCAACCACCGTATCCGCGCCCTCAACTGGAAAACCCAACGCATCACAACCATCGCTGGCAACGGTGTACAACGCCTCATCGACGGCGAAAAAGCACGCTCAAAAGACCCCAACCACATCCCAGAAAACCTCAACCCAACCGACGTTGCACTCTCCTCACCCTGGGACATCACATGGTCACACCAAGCACAAGAATTCATCATCGCCATGGCTGGAACACAACAACTCTTCAGCTACAACCCACACACCAATAGAATCCGTGTATTCGCCGGAACAGGAGCTGAAGGACTCAAAGACGGAACAGCCCAAGACAGCTGGTTCGCCCAACCCTCCGGGCTGACAGAAGACCATCAAGGCAACATCTGGGTTGCAGACTCAGAAACCTCCGCACTTCGTCTCATCCGCTTTGAAAACAACACCCCACACATAGAAACAGCCATAGGCGTTGGACTTTTCGACTTCGGATACGTTGACGGAAACAGCACCACATCACGACTACAACACCCCCTCGGACTGACCGCCCTACCCGACGGATCAATAGCTATTGCTGACACCTACAACGGTGCTATCCGCCGATACCAACCCGAAACACAAGAAGTAACAACGCTCATCCGCGACCTAGACGAACCCTCAGACGTCCTTATCGAACATACAGACACTGGCGCTCGCCTAATCGTAGTAGAAGCTAACGCACACCAACTCATCCGCATCAATATCCCTGAAAATGCACAAAAAATTGATGAAGGATCATCACAAACAGCACGCCCAGCGACCTCACTCAAAGGGGAGAGCCTGCAACTAGTGGCCCGTTTTAGTGCGCCAACGGGACAAAAACTTGATTACCGTTGGGGAGACCCCACCCAGTTACAGGTATCTTCGACACCTGAAGAATTCATCCTCTCAGGAGCCGGAACATCCCAAGGGCTACAACGTTCGTTAACTCTCAACCCCCAAATTAATAATGCGGTACTACACATTACCGCTCGAGCTGCTGCCTGCGACGGAGAAGAAGGACAAGAAATTCCTGAACACGCAGCATGCCACCTCTACCAACAAGACTGGGGTATTCCCGTAGTTGTCGACGGTGAAGGAGAAGAAACACTCACTCTCGACCTACGAGGCGTAAACTCCTAAGAAAAAAGGTTTTAGGCACATCAACACAACGATGTGCCTAAAACCTTTTTTCATAAAATGTAGACCTAAAAACGAGGACGAACAACTACCTCATGATCGGAGACCTCTAAATCAGCAGAAAACGTAAAAGGAACGTCCTCCTTCACTTTGCTCTGTTGACCTGTGTAAAGGTCAAGTTCGGTAAATGATATTTGAGCTACCCCTGAAGATGAAGGCAACACCCACTGTCCCTCATCATTAATAACGGCCTCAGCCGTAGGATATTTCTTAATAGTCCATGAGACATTTCCTTGAACACGTCCCACAAAATCATATTCAAAAGGGCAATTTGCGGGAAATAGAGAATTTTTTGATGCACATTCATTCAAATCTGCTGACACTTGTGACGTAATAGAGTTCTGGGCGTTTTCGCTCGGTACAAGACGTAAATCTACTGTAGTTTCATGAGGGTCATTCCCCCTGATAAGAACTTTTTGCTGTTCAGCCGAATACAGGGATGACTCATAAGTTACTGAAAAAACACCAGGGTAAAGAACCGCAAAATTCTGAGATGTTGAATCAACACCCACCTTCACACCATTTACGGTTGCACTGTGCACTGCTGGTGCTTGCAATCTAATCATAGGAAGGGTTTGAGGGTCGATACGCCATTGGTCAAAGACTCCCCAATGAGAGCCGACCTTTGTTAGGTGAAAGCTACTTTGGTACGTTGACTCATCAACGACGTATTCGACATCTACTTGTGCTTTGGAACCATCATCAGTAATAGCACTATTAGTAATTGAAAATTTTTTAATCTCTGATACAGAATTTTTTAAGGCTTTCCCATCTAGTAAGGTTCCATCAGCATCAGGAATGTGAGCATCGAGAATGCCCAAAGCCCGTGCTCCTTTACCATGTTCAAGAGCCTGAAAATACTGATGTACTTGCCCTTCTGGTGCGTACACTAAACGGTTAATAAGGCTCAAAGAAATTAATGCCAGAGCTATTGCACAGAACATTCCAACAGCCCAAAAAGCTAAGATACGATCAACAGAAGAACGAAAACGCATACCACTAATGTAGCCCAGAAAATCAGTGTGAGAGAACTCAGCAAAGAACACAGAAAAAGAAGCGCCTGTGTAGAGAAGAAACTAATAAGATGAACCTATGGCAGAACATATCCATCAGGTCCCTGAAAAATACGGCGAAATTCTTGCAACCTATCATCCGCGTATCAGTTCATACCATCGCCGTCTGATAGCAGCAGTTCCTCCATCACTTGTCATTATTGCTATCGGTCTGCTACTTGCGCGTCGACGCCTTGCCCTGCCTTATACCGTTATTCTTGTGTTTGTTGTCTTAGCCGCAGCACTGTCCGTGTACTCATTTTTGAAACCAACTATTGCAGTGCGCACGAAAACACATTTTCTGATGGGGCGAACCTTCGGGTGGAGAACCATTGAGCTCAACGAAATTCACCAAACAATTTTTGCTGAACGTCTCATCGGAAAAAAATCGGTGCACAAAGCCCAAAAAGGTCTTAAAAGTTTAGGGCACCGTGGAGTACCAGCACTCTGGGCTACTAACGCACAGAAAAAAAGAATCTTCCGCATGGACGGAAGAATCTGGGACAAAAAAACGATGAAAAAGATTAGTGGCGATATCTCACCGCAAACCGTGATGTACCCGAACATCAACGTTTTGCAGATGAATAAACAACACCCCGGTCTTGTGAGCTTTAACGAATTACACCCCCAGTGGCGTTCAACCTTAGCCATTATTGTGTATTTATTGCTGCTGTCTCTCGTCGTTTCTGCAAACTTTCTGCCCACAGAAGTTCTTGAAGAGATACATCTTCTCTAAAAGAAACGAAGACTTACCCATAAAAATGATGGTGGTGTTTTCCTCTCTAACGGAAACACCACCATCATCTTTTTAAGTTGAAGGAACAGCTAATACTGCGACGAGAAACGAAGCATCAGGCGTATAAGGATATAAATCCCATGTCGAGAAACGCTGAGAAACTTCTAGCCTCGCTTC
Source organism: Rothia sp. P13129 (assembly GCF_048512865.1). NCBI lineage: Bacteria > Bacillati > Actinomycetota > Actinomycetes > Micrococcales > Micrococcaceae > Rothia > Rothia sp. P13129. Next base: position 52,997 of record NZ_JBLXYA010000012.1, on the reverse strand, counting down.
TTGAACATCAGAGAAAAAATCTTCAAAAGAATAGCCACGGCCAGCACCAAAACCGATAACAGCTCGACCTGACGTACCCAGAACGGTAGCGAATCCGCGAAGTACCTGAACACGTGTGGACGGTGCAAGAAAAGTCATCACATTTCCGGCGCAGACAATCATGTCAAAAGGTTGAGGTGCTTCAACATCTTGCTGAGAATAACCTAACACTTCAGCTGTATCTGCCAAATCTGCGGTAATCCACTGCGCTTCAGGGCACACCCGCTGGGCCTCAGCTATTAATTCAGGATCAATATCAATACCAATAACCTGATGGCCTTGCTTCTGTAAATAAGAACCGATACGTCCGGGGCCAGCACCAGCATCTAAAATACGAGAACCGCGAGTACACATCGCATCAATCAGACGGGCCTCACCTAAAATATCAGCGCCTTGCTCTTGCATCGTCTTAAAACGTTGAATATACCACTGAGAATGACCAGGATTTTGCTCTTTTTTAATCTGCCACAACGACTTATCACGCATGATATTGACCTAACCTATATATAAAGAATGCCGGTACGTACAACGTTACCGGCATTCTTTAAAACTGTCTAAGAATCTTTGTCTGCGACAGATTCCAAAACATCATCTGTTGCAGACACAGCCTCATCTTCTTCTTCGGCAGGTTCAGCAAGCTGAGCAATAATATCTGCAAAGAACTGTTCAATATCTTGTTGCCCGCGAACAGGCCCACCCGCGACAAGACCATCAGCACCCAACGCAACCGCCATCGGAGAACCCCAACCAAAAGCTGGCTGGAACTGGTGCTGCGGATCAACCAACGGCTCAAAAGTATCTGAAAGGCCCAGATAAGGAATCAAATCATGCTCCGAGACAATAGGATGAATCTTCACTAATGGAAGAAGCTGCTCTTGCCAGTCATCTATTTGCTCTAATAGACCTTGACACGGGCCACAACCGGGAGACACCCACAGCAAAATACGTGCCTGTGAAGAAGCAAATTCTCGTACGTTAACCTGGAAACCATCACTATTTTCTAATGTTCCAAAAGGAATAGGCAAACGAACGTACTCAGCTTCAACACCGTCATACTCTTGAAGGTAACTCTCAAGAGCAGAAGAATCTTCGAGGGAATCAGATCTCCCTACCGTAGGCGATGCGGGAACATTTTCAGAACGATAAATAAACCACAGTGTTGACGACAAAACTACAGCTGAGAAAATCCATAGCCAGCCTTCGCTGTTCAGAGAGAAAAACTGAACCAACGCAGAATTACCGGTTTGGACAGCACCAACCAACGCTCCCATCGCTGCACCAAAAAGTGCAGTATTTCGGCCAAGCGTAAATACGGAGATAGGTGCTTGCGAGCCAGAACCAAAACACTGACACGAAGCAGTATTTCCTGTGACTACCGCACGAGCGATAACAACCCAATACACCGCAAAAAGAATAACTGCGACAAAGGCCCCCAAAGCCCCAATAGGACCAGGAACTACAAGAATCCACGCCGCAAGAAATAACTCAACCCAAGGAAGAGTCTTTGCAATGAACTTTAAAGGAAGCCAACTATCTAACTTGAGATTGACCAGAGCAGTTGCGGTACTTTGAGGCTCTTTTGCCTTAGCAATACCACTAATAACAAGAACGGCAACAACCGTTAACGAACAAAGAACAAGGGGAGTCACGAATATTTCCCTAAAAATAGAGCGAATGAAGAAAACTAACTGTCTTTAAGACTAACCGCACATGTCTGAATAACCCTAGAAATACGACAAAAAACCTGAGCAAACCTAGAAAACAAGAGAGAAGAAAACTAAAAAATACGTGTCTTTGAATCAGAAGCCACTCAAAAATATAGGAGCAATAAAAAATTTCAGAACCAAAAAATCTTGATAATTAGGTTAGACTAATCTAAGTACCCTTGAATACCAATAGGGTTCTACCCCAAAAAACCCAGACTAGGGAATAACACATTGACAGCTTCGCTTCGCGAAAATACATCTAAAAATATTCTGATAAGAGCAATAGCAGTACTCTTTGCCACCCTCATCCTCTTATCATCAGCACCTACACAAGTTCTTGCGGCACCAGCTCAGAACAGCTCAACCCCCAGTAGCGCGGTAGAGCAAACTCTGCCAATCTGCGAAAAAGGCGCAACCAACCCAGACGGAACACAACGCAACCACCAAGACTACGCGTTGTGCATGGCAGCAGAAATTAACCAAGCCATCACCGCCTACAAAAATAAGGATTACAACAAAACTTTAGATGATATCGGCGAAGCATACTTTGGATGGTACGAAAACTCGCTAGAACCAGCCTCCATGACACTATCGGGAAACCGAAAAGTCAAAATGGAAGGGCGCTTCACTCGCGTAAAACTAGCGATCAAAGCTGACCCCGGAAACCCCGACGTTATTCAACAACTAGAAACCATCAAAACCGCAGTGGCACGAGACGCCATGGTACTTGACGGAGTAGCACCAGCAGACTCTCCCGAATCTATCGGAAACAAACTACTTGAAGCACACCACGTAGAAAAAGCAGATCCCACCGTCCAACGATGGGTAGATTTCAGTACCGCGATGACCCTACTACTACGTGAAGGACTCGAAGCGCTCCTCGTCGTTGTCGCGATTGTGCTCTACCTCGTCAAAAGTGGCAATAAAAACCTCGTCAAATACGTGTACTTCGGTGTTGCTGCAGCTATCGCGCTATCCTTCCTGCTCGCCTGGGGACTTTCTGAACTGCTCGGTGGAACAGGACAAGCATCAGAACTGCTCGAAGGCATCACCATGTTCCTCGCCGTAGGTGTGCTCTTCTACGTTTCCAACTGGATGCTCTCAAAATCATCCGGAAAAAACTGGTCACAATACATCAACGGAATGGTTAAAACCTCCGTATCAGCAGGAGCAGCAAAAGCTCTCGTCTTTGCAGCCTTCCTCGCCGTCATCCGAGAAGGGGCAGAACTCGTCTTGTTCTACACCGCATCCTTCTCCGGCGGAAAAAGCGACCCCCTCTGGATAGCCTTAGGATTCTTCGCCGGTGTTGCTCTTCTCGCAATTATTTTCCTCATCTTCCGCTTTGGCGGAGCAAAACTACCAGTACGCCCCATCTTCATGGGAACTTCCATCATGCTCTTTATCATGTGTATCTCCTTCGTCGGAAAAGGCGTACAAGAACTTAAAGAAGCAAACGTCATCCTTGGAAGCACCAACCTGCCATGGATGGAATACTACATTCCAGAACTAGGAATATACCCCCAAGCAGAAACACTGCTACCGCAAATCATTCTCTTCGTTGCCAGCGTATGGATTATCTTGTCCCATACCCTACGAGAGCGTCGCGAACGCCGCGAAGCAGAACAAGAAAAACAACAGTCCTTAGCTAAAAACTAAGGGCCACACAAAAACTTCACCCATTGAGGTGTAAAAAGAGGAAAACCCTCGACACAATAAATATCCTCACCATACAGGTACGGATATTCATTGCGACATAAATATCTAAGGAGAAACTCCATGGAACTAGGTAAGAAGACCCTCGTTACCTTGGCATCACTTGCTATCGCAACGACCGCGCTAGCAGGCTGCACCAAGAACGAAGAATCAAAAACTGCAGATGAAGCAAAAGCAACCACCAGCGTGAGCGCAGAAGCTAAAGCTAGCAACGAAGCAGCTGCACCTGAAGAAGAAGCAGAAGGCGCAGTAGCAGCCAACAAACGCCCCGACGAATGCGGACTTCAGGAACAAGCCGGACCAGAAGCTGACTTTGGACCTTTCATCGGTGCAATCCACTTCTTCCAACCAGGACAAATGTTCGACAACCCCAAGTCAACCATGAAAATGCTTGACTACAAAGACTCACAAATGCACCTTGAGTTCGATCTCAAAGCAACAGAGTTCGCAACCAACTGGGGTTACTCCGTCGACGAAACCCCTGCTGACCTACACCTCATGTACAAGCTCGATAACAGCGAAGGCAAAACTGTTGCAAGCGGCATGATGATGGAAATGAACGCAATCGACGGTTCACACTACGGCACTAACCTGCCAAAGGACTCCATCACCGAACCTGGCGACTACACCCTCACCGTCACCATCTACCCACCCAACAACTACGACCTACATCAGGACTACATCACTGGTGTACCTGCACGTGGCTGGTTCAAACCACTCACCGCTGTGATGCCATGGAAGATTACTCAGGAAAATCTCGACATCGTCAAGGAAAACACTGTAGAAAACTTCATGGAACCATCTGAAGCATGTAAAGACTACCCAGTTAAGATGTTCGAAGATCCAGCAGCTCAAAAAGCAATGGAAAAAGCAGAATCTGAAACTGCTGTTCCTATGAACATGTAAGCTAACCCGTAGCTAATAAGTGGGGCGCCCTCAAGAAAAGTCTTGCGGGCGCCCCACCCGTTTAATATTAGAAACAACTAAATGCCAGTCGTACGATAAATCCAGTCACGCTCAGGAGCAGAAATAGACATAAACGAATTAGACTTTGATTTAGGCCAATAAGCAACAGTTACACCAGAAAGCACTCCGTTGCACACAAGAGACCCTCCAGAATCACCTGTTACGAGGAAGCCGCCGCGGTCGTTATAGCCACGAAGCTGCGCTGAATTAGAGTTCTTAATAGAAGTACTCGCATAACGAATCTTCATCTTCAAACCTCGCTGACGTTGAGCATAAGAACTCTCAGAATCTATGTTGTCCTCCCACAAGCCGTAACCATACGCCGTGCAACGAGCATTTTTAAGATCTTCTGCAGTGCCACCGTCACGCAAACGATAAGTTGCCACACGAGCTTTGGCTAAACCTGGTACATGCACCAACGCCATATCCTTATTTTCATCTGGATGGGTGACGATTCGGTCGATACCAGAATTTGGGCCGGTGTACTGATCTTCTGGAAGATTCCAGTTAATACGAGGATTTCCCCAAACAACACGACTTGACCATGTGTTGACACCAATATCATCCACACAATGTTTTGCTGTAAGAACCCACCCATTACCAATATGGCTACCGCTACACAATAAGTCTGGTGCTTTATAACCATAAGCCCATAGCCGAACAGTTGCGCTCTGATTAGAATTGAACCCTCCAACTACTGCATGAGCAGGTGCTGCTACCGGCGCCACGAGAACAGTACTCAGCGCAGCTGCCGCAAGGAAACGTAATTTCTTGAACCTAGCCATAACATATTCCTATCTTCTTCATTGACACGCATAGTGCGGTCTTCCCCTCGACGTTGAGGCGTAACCTAAACCGCAAATAATTGTGATACGCACAACCAAATATGCGTTGTCGTTGATAGGGAACATCATAAAACGCCAGAACAAAAAACTCTGTCCCCATAAGGGTATACATTATTCACTAATGGTACTTTTAGCGCGCTAAACCGCGAATATAATGACGAAGAAAAAAGTTCTGCGCTGTCACTGACCTGTCATATATCCACAGATAGCCATAACCTTCTTTCCAATACACTCTTCTCATTGTAGGTTTAATGAAAAATTAAGTTTGTCTTTGAACTTAGACTACTAACTCCCCTATGAAACAGGTGCTCTTATGTCGTTTAAAAGCTGGTTGCTTCGTTCTAGCGTAGTGCTATGTATCAGTTCCCTACTATGCGGATGCTCTGCTCAAGAACCGGTATCTGAAAAAGATAAGATGAACTCGCCTTCAGCTTCCATGACGGCAAGTGTTAGCCCGTCAGCTTCTTCGTCAGCTGGTACTTCATCTACGTCAGAATCCGAAAATGTTTCTACATCACCTGATGATGTTAACGAGTCTGGTCTGACAGCAGAGGAACAAAAGAAAGTTGATGCTGGTGAGTATGTTGCGGCTTCTGTGAATCATCGTGCGTTTAATGTGCCGAAGCCTGTTTTTCCTGAGGCTGCTCGTGAAGAGACTTTAGAAGGTGCCTTAGCATTTCTGGACTATTGGCTTGATATGCGTCAATATGCAGTATTAACAGGTGATATATCAGGAATAAAAGAGTTAACCGATGCTCAGAACGTGAAGGAACACGATTTTTATCAAAGGCTTCATTCAGATTACGCAAGTGGGAATTGGCTTTTCAGAGAGAGACCTAATACAAAGTATTACACTGATAATTTGGTGATTTCTCCTGATGGAATTTATAGAATACTAATTTCTACTCACACACCGGATGGCACTTTTTGTGAGAAAGATAGGGGTTGCTCCACGATAGAAGGTGGAGGTAACGAAGATAAGCTTATTAATAATGAAATATATTATGATGAGGGACGCTGGGTTTTCTTAGGTCTTACCGCAGTCGAAGGCATTGACTATGATAGCTAAGAAGATATTTCTGGTACTTTTTTCAGTTATTTTTTTAGTTTCTTATTCTTTATCGGCTTCTAACGCTGAGGAGAAGAGGAAATATACCGGGGATTCTTACGAATCGATTATTGAGATATCTGGAACTTTCTCATCCCCTCTAACGTCTCGCCGAAAGGCTCATTCTCAAGCTCCGCCGAATGCGTATATCACTGCTACCGGTATTCCCATTATCGCTAATTCGTCGGGTGGGCAGAGTGCGATTTCATATGCTGGTCCGCAGATAGAGTATCGTCTTGTTCGCTATTGTGACGGTAAGAAACGTTGTGTGCCTCCTCGTTGCGGGCTTTTTGCTGATGATGTTGCGCATCGGGTTCAATCTTTTTCTGGTGATGGCTGGTCAGATACTGGTAAGACATGGTGCCCATCTCGTGGATCTCGCGCTGCAGGAGGCTCCCCAGTACCAGACGGCGCTGATAATACGGAAGCTGAAACAGCTTCTGAAGTAATCGAATTTCCGGTGTTTTCTGGTGAAGATTTTGAACGATTAGTCCTTGACGTACCCGAGATTGTTGTAGAACCTGGTGCAGATACTCTAGTGAACTATCATACGAACTTTATTGCCAAAGCCAACCCTCAAGATTTTGATGTAGAGGTTCTTGGGTTTCCTGTAAAAGTTCGTGCTGTGCCCGTGGGCTATGTATTTGATTATGGTGATGGCACATCCTCGGGTGTACTTAGCTCACCTGGGAAAGTTTTAGGTGCCGATATCTGGGATGAACAAACACCAACAAGTCATCAGTATTCTTCTACCGGTAATGTGCAGGTGAATGTTTCTGTCGTGTATTCGGGGGAGTACTCCGTGGGAGACGGTGGGGTGTGGCTACCTGTTTCTGGCGTGAACGTTGTACAAGGCTCAGCCGATGTTGCTATATGGTCTGTGCGTTCTGACCTCGTAGATCGATGAACTTGATGACAAGAAGTCGTATTTCACTTCTCTTTTTCTAGTAAAGAAAAAAGTGAAAGTTAGAACGTTAGTATTCTTTTCTTTCTAGCTGGATAACACGATCATGCTGGTGCGCAAAAATATTATCGTGCGTTACTGTTATGACTGAGGCGCCAAAATCATGAGCTGCGCCAAATAATAAATCGATAATCTTTGATTTATTTTTGTCATCTAGTGAAGCAGTGGGTTCATCAGCCAAAATAACCTGTGGTTTCATAATAATTGCTCTAGCAAAGACAGCTCGAGCTCTTTCACCTCCGGAACATTCAAGAGGTTTTTTCTTGAGTATATAGGATAGCCCAATAGCCTCAATGATATCGTTGAATCTTTGATGTTCTTTTAATGTTCGGTTTTTCGAATATATGAGTGGAAGTTTTATATTATCCTCGATACTTAAAGAATTAATGAGAGCTGATTCTTGTAAAGCAAATCCAATATTTTTATTTCTTAACTTTGCTAACTCTCTATCAGAAAGTTTTTGCGTAGATTTCCCGAATAGTGTATAAGTGCCAGAGTATGAGGTGTCGATAAGGCCCAATATGTTGAGTAACGTGCTTTTCCCTGAGCCGGACTCTCCAACAACAGCAACTTTTTCTCCTTGTTCAACAACGAGGGAAAAATTTTGAAGAAGATTTATTTGCTGTTTTTTATTACGATAGACTTTTTCTTCTAGATATATTTCTAATATATTATTCATTCTATAACTCCTACAGAGATAGGGATTTTTTGTATTTTACGTAAAATGATATTTACTGTTATTATTGTTATGAAAATATTAAAAATAAATACAGTAAATATTCCAGTCCAATCCATTTCAATCAATCCTAAAAACCCATATGTTACAAAAGATGATTCTTTATTTATCCAAAAGTTTTGCCTAGAGTATGCAGTTGATAAAAATATAGCCACTAAGGTTATAGTAGAAACTCCTATATGATATAGGTATAATAGATTTCGAAGCTTTTTGTAACTTAAGCCTACTAGTAAATTGATTGTGAAATCACGAATCATTGCTCTTGCTGAAGATATTGAGCTCCAAAGTAACAGAAGTGTAATTATCGCAACTAATGCACCTGTTATGTATACAATAAATTTCATGGAAGAGTAAAAATATTCATTGTAAAAATCAATATTTTCTTGTTGGCTGTAGTAATTGAAACTAACATTTATTTTATTGTGAATATATTTTTTTAATGAGGAAATTTTTTGTTCGTTGGTCTCTGTAAGAATAAGGTCCATTAATCCGTTTAGCTTAAAAGCTGTGTTGGCTTGATTAATGTATGAGTCATTTACCGGAATGACAATTGAGAAGTTATAATATTGTTTAGAATCGAGGGCATAATAGTTAGAGTGCGATACATTTGGTTTCATGATTCCCACTACTTTAATATTTATATTTCTTTCTAAGGCAGGATCATAAATCTTAAGGTGGGTACCTAACGGATACTCTTTTGAGAGTCCAAATCCAACTAAAATTGGAATCTCAGTATCTTCTTCTATGGTATCGGCAAAGGACAAATCGTTTCCTTCGTAAAGAGGGAACTTGTTTATTTCATTGTATTTTTTATTAATATATGTTGCAGATACTTCGATATCTTGTTTGTTAGTTAAGTTTGTTATAAGACCATCGATAAAAAAAGCATAATTATAGTTTGAGCTAATGTAATTATAAATATCATTCATATTAGTAGATGATATTTTTTCGGGGTCTATTATGGACTCTGGGTCAAGATTTTCAATAAAAGTACCGTCATGGTTGATTTTTTCTATCTCCAAATGTCCTTCAGTGCTTGAATGGGCAGCGCGAGAGGCTGTAAAAATTAGATAATTAGTTATAAAGAGTAAGATTATTGAAATTATTGCAAGAATAGGTTTGCGAAAGAAAAAATTTCGGAAAAAAAATTGGAATATTTTCATTGGTGCCTCAGGAGAAATGTGCTAATCATGATATAGGTGAGTAAAATTATGTATAAATATATATGGTTAAATAGACTCAACCTTAATGCTGTATTAATTAAAATAAAAAATAATAGGCAAGTACTTAGGATAAATAACGATTCAATAAAATATCTAGCTCTAATAGCCTTTAATGTGCACCCAGAGAGCATTCTGCATCTTACTTCAATACGAAATTTTGTAAATGACTGATAATAAAATGCTAACATTATTGCTGACATAGTGGCTATTAATGATAGCTTGTAGTCTATAACATACTTAAAATATCTTGATATCATTGCAGATTCTGAGGCTTTGCCTTCGATGAATAAGATGAAGCTTAAGAACGAAAATAGTATCGCGTATAAAGATAATAATTCAATACGTTTATCCCATCTTAATAATGATTTAGGTGGCAATCCTCGCATTCTTTCTATCCCTAACTAATTTTAATCTGACTCGGGGGGGGGACGCTAACCGTATTCCATTTCTAGCTACTGTGGAGCCAAAGTGAAGGCTAAAGCCTATCTATTATGTCCCCATCGGAATTGAGTTGTTTGATTAGAGCCCCAGTCGAAGAGGTTGTCCCAGACTGAACCGGTAGTCTTCCCTGTCCATGCGTACCTGAACATCAAGACTTTACCGTTTCTCGTGTATTTGAACCAGGCGTTTCTGTACCCTGAACCGTTATAGTTCCAGGCTGCTCCATCGTATCTTACTTGGAAGACTTCTCTGGTAGAAGCTCCGTTAAGGTGATTTCCAAAGGTCGCTGCTTGGGCACTAGGTGCCCCTCCTAGTGCCAAAGCTGAGGCGACTCCGAGTGCGATAACCTTGTTTTTGAGTGTTTTTTCATATCGTATAACTTCCTTGTTATAAGAGTTTTACGGTTAGCGTTCCCCTGTCTGCAACGCTACGCTTGTAGTAAATATTAAGCAATACTTTTAATGATTTTAATGTTAAAAATTTTTATATCTGCAGTAAGAGGCTGCCAAATCTATCTCTGTAGCTGGGTTCCCTTGAGACAAAGGGTAGAATCCTTGTCCCTTGTGCATCAAATAAAAATGGTATGCAGCTGTGAGAATAGTACGCATATGCTGGGCGCTCTAAATAAATTTCTGTAGGACATATTCGTTCGCAGCGATTTGTTAAAGCTTGTTCTTGTCTATAGAGACCAAGAATCGTAGGCTTGTATTCTTCTGGATAAACTTTGTAAGTTGGCGGAAATGATACTCGGAAAATAAGAATTCTAAAGTGTTCAAATTGGACATGTTATCTACTTATCGGGTAAGTGTGAGAGAAAATATAAAAGGACTTGAAGTCCTCGTTACCTGGTTTACTGAAAAATGAACTAGTGATTTTCTGTAATCACTCTGATGAGGTGAGAGATAAAATCAATGCTAACGAACTAACTGACCGTGATCTGAATTGTTCCAACATGATGCAGAGACTCCTTCCACCGTGACCAGATTCCAGAAAATGGTAACGCCAGTTCAGGCAAGTAACAGTGCTGCGTCATTAATGGCACTTCTTTATTAGAGATAATAAAATTTTGTTTATCTCTAAGGATAAGGCGTAGGGCTGAATACTGAGCAATAGGGAGTGGATTCTCATTTACGCTCATATTTAAGAAATGCCACATATCTCCTCGGCAGTTTGCCCTTCTAACAGGCATGCTAACTGAATGTGGATCACACAAAACAGTAACTTCTGTTAATCGGCACGTGGCTATTCGTCTAAGAGTCTCCCCTAAACATAAGAAAATCGAACTAAAAGGAATGTCATAATTGCTGTCACACAACAAGTCTAAATGCAGCCCTTCGGCCAAAAAGTCTCCTTTAAGCAATGAGCGCTCGTTGTATACAGGCTGGGTGGTCCATAACCCTGCATAAGCGTCTAGGGAGCCTTCCAGCCCCAAGGACCGAGCAAGCTGTGAAAACTTATCGGCAATGTCTAGTTCTTGAACACCACTGTCAAAAGAATTTACTGCGATTCCTTTGAGCTGTATTCTCAAAGAGTGAAATCTCATTAGTTTCTCTAGCTCACTGTTTCATGCTCCGCATCGGAGTGTAACTACCGTACCGTTGTTGTATCCCCATGACTTTTGAGTCCCAGTCGCAAATCCTTCCCCGTACGTGTACCATTTGGTGTTTTTTGATCCCTTACACTGATAACGCGCAACGGCCGCTTTACCTCTGCCTCCACCAGGCCATACAGATACTTTTCTGGATGAAGCTTTGGCTGAATACCCAAACCATCCTGCCTTCGCTTTTAGCGTTCCCCGCAGTTCCATTTTGCGGGGAACCTCACTCATTAGTGTCCATGAGACACGCCCAGAAACTTCTAATCCAGACTTATGGGCATTATGAACGTCAATACGTCCAACAAACCTTGGGGCGCGCGCTGGAAGCACTGACCCGTGTGAATCAGCATCCATGTCGTCGCCAATGTAACGAGAATCAAAGCTGTCGTATGGTGCGGTTTTTCGTATACTGTAGCGCTGGAAGATGGTGAACTCCCTGAGGAGTTCTCTGCTGCAATAGCATTTCCAGTAGTAATTAAGAATAAAGCTGTAATTTAAGGCAAAAGCCGTGCTAATAAAAGGTTTTGTTGACGTCATTTCTATTCCTTCTGTCAAGCTGACATGCGACATTGCATGTTAAATAAGGTAGGTGTTCGAGAGCACCGAGGACTGCGTCGTCCTCACCTGACATGGCTAATTTTATATGAAAAACTCATGCGAATTAATGGGGCGTGTTGCAAAGCATAGTAAATATTATCGTCGTACAACTTTCAAACGGCTAGGAAATCTAGCTGTAATCACTAGCCTCTAAACATGAAAAATCAGGAACCTATGTTCTTCAAATATCAGAGGAGAGCGGACTATGCAGCTGAGCACTAGACCTTTTTATATATGTATATATTGAGAATAACTAGTGGATACTTCTCTATCCAAAGGGGTACATAAAAACCAGCAGGATATGGATTGTCAGCTAAGACTAGATACCATCCCGATAATGTCGGTTTAGCAAAGAGTGCGGTGGCTACCGGGACGAGCTCATGGGGGGCGTGGCTGAAAGCCAACCCAGAACATGAAAACCCAGCTCCTCCAAATTGCTAGATAAAGTGTTTGGGCGCTAACCCCTAAAGGGATTAACGCCCAAACAGTGCTGACTTATCCAACCTCATGCCAAACCGCTTGAGGCAGTGTCGCAAAGCAACAGAGTAAAGACTTCTGCACTACTGACGCATGCAGGCAAGTGTAATCAACGCTTGTTCTTATTCCTGTGCTGCATGAAAGCATTCCACCACAACAGCATGGCCAGGCCAACGTATCCTGCAGCAATTTCACCAGCAACGATGAGCAACTTCAGCCATGTTGCCTCGATATTCGCTAATTCATCCCAAGTGAAAAAGTATGCGACCAGAGCTAGCACTGGGATCCCAAACAGCGCCCAACGCCAGAACTGAGGATCCAAAAGATGTGGCTTCGTCTTCTCCATATACCTTCCTCCTGACTAGGCACGGCAAGAACCGGTAAATTGGTCGGGTGAAACAATAGTCGTGACCGCTACCTTAAACCTTGTAGTCATGAATTACTCCTTAGGTTTTGTGTAGTAGCACCAATGCACTACGAAAGAATATTAGCACTCAGCATGTGTCTTCCGCCACATTTGAGATCATTGGTGTGAAATGTTCTACAACCCCAAAAGCCTGCGCTCGCCATATACGTTCCCGCTCGCTTCGCCTTAGTCTCTGATAGGTTGATGTGGGATAGAGACTCGTACCCAAACATGCATGAGTATCCACCGCGTGGACTGTTTGACCCACTGGCTGAGGTAGCCTTCGGGTTTCGTCAGTAGATGTAGACCTGCGCCCCAGCAGACCCTGTGTTTGCCACAGGTTTCCAGCCAAGGCACTCTGGAAGGAGGGCTCCTCTTGATAGAAATCTAAATCTGCAGTTAAGATGTCTGCCAGTTTCAGAGAATGCCAGGAAGCACCTTAGGTTTAAATCCAAATTATTATTTAGTGATTATGACATCGGTTTTGTAGGCGAGATGATCGGAGCGACCAACAGAAAACGCTTGGCAACCTTCGGCTCGTAAATCTGAGGTTACTAGAACATGGTCAATTGGTGTGCGCAAGACTTCGTTAACGTTGGCTGGCCACGTACCTACTTGCTTTGTTCTGCACGATTCTTGGGAATCAAGAAGATGATAACGTGATGCCATTGCTGAGTGGCGGGTAGTCGCATTGAAATCGCCAGCTAGAATTGTAGGCCGCGTGGCATTTTCGCCGAACGCGACTAGCCGTTCTAAATCACCTCGCCAAGCCTCCATTAATCCCGGCAAAGGAGGTGCGGTATGAACCCCTATAAGTAAGGGCAGGGCCTCATCTTTAAACTCTATCGCAACAGTGCCAAAGGTGGTGGCTGGTGCACTCGAGAGATGAACATGGCCGAGTCTCTGGCTAACGATGATAGTTGTCGGAGCAATCTGACCGCTATAGGCCGCCGTGAAACCACTATGAGGTGTATCGAATATTTCTCCACCATATCCGATACTTTCAATGGCGCGCTTAGCGTCGTAAGCACTTGTTTCGGGAAGGACGATGATATCAGGGGTACCTTCTTCAAGAATCTCATTAAGATCGGCAGGAGTGAAGGTTCCTCCCGAATTATAAGTAACGATGATGAGCGATCGTTGAGCCTGCGATGTTGGAGAAACACCGAGTTGAGATAGCCCAAAAGGAATAAAAACAAGACTAATTCCGACTAAGCATCACACTACATATTGCAGGGAGCGCAAGATAGTAAAACTTTTGCCACATGTTAAAAAAGCAAGCAACGTGCAACACAACAAGGCAAACACACCAAGAATCCGAGGGAATGCCATAATCTGCGCAAAAGGCAGGTAGGAAGTGACGAATCGGTTAACGATGAAATGTGGGAAAACAGTTCCAGTCAAACACAGAAGCCCGATAATGATTACAAGTGAGCGAATGATGTTTAACCCAAGCGTCCATTTTGGGACACTTGGGTTAAACGCTTCATTTTGATTGAAAGTCATCTAAGCAACTATTTCAGCGTCATTAGCTTGCCGTTATTAGCAAGGTATTCACATCGGTCGGAAGCGGACTTGTAGTTCTTGTAAGATTTACCAACAGAGCGTCCGGTAACATTGTTCGTCAAATCCATTCGTTAAGGTTATCGGCTGGGGGTTGCCCACGTCCAGCGAGTCTAGGCTGAAGTTTCTGTTGTGCCAATCCGACACTGATAGAGAGTTGTTAGAATGACTATTGTTCTCATTGTTCATATGATGACGCAAATGCTGGTGTAGTTGTAATTGCGTTGACTGCAATTAAACTTCCGGACAGAATCGCTACTTTGAGATTTATTTTCATTCTTGACTCCTTGTAGTCGTCTTTGTCTACAAATGCTTGCATAAAATATAATAATCCTATGTTAATCTCATGGTCACGCTCAAAGCGCCGGTAGTTGTGAGGAGTGCCGCATATAGATCAGCCGATGTAACGCATCGATTCCTGATGTAAGTTGCAGCTCATCCAGTGACGCTTCTTTACCAAAACCTAGCAGGGACGGCGTCAAACTACCCATCGGACACCCAATTCACCTCCAATCGAGGCTCCTCAACAGCCACTCTGTACCCAGTCAGAACACAAAAAACCCTCGGGTACGTGCTTGACTAGGCCAAACGCGTAACCCAAGGGGCTCTCTATCCACTCATATCTTTGTATCGAAATGGGTGTCTAGATGGAGCGGCTGACGGGAATCGAACCCGCGTATCAGGCTTGGGAAGCGTGCGCTCTACCATTGAGCTACAGCCGCATATAGCGTTGGTAAGACGGTCTGTCTTCATTTTTATTGCTATGTTGTGAATACTTTAGCGCGTTCTGGTACTAAATGAAAATTTCTGTACGTTTAATACGATATTTTTAGAGTGTGCTTATTTCAGACCGTGATATTCGCCAGGAGATTGCTGGCGGTCGTATAGTTTTAGAACCTTTTGATGAGTCGATGATTCAGCCGGCGTCGGTTGATGTTCGTTTGGATCGTTTTTTCCGTCTTTTTGATAATCATAAGTATCCGCATATTGATCCGTCGTCAGATCAGTCTGAGTTGACTCGTCTGGTTGAGGTCGCTCCGGATGAGCCGTTTATTTTGCATCCGGGGGAGTTTGTTCTTGGTTCCACGTATGAGTCTGTCACCTTGCCTGCTGATGTAGCTGCCCGTTTGGAGGGTAAGTCGTCGTTGGGGCGTTTGGGTCTTTTGACGCATTCTACAGCTGGTTTTATTGATCCTGGTTTTTCGGGGCATGTGACGTTAGAGCTGTCAAATATGGCGACGTTGCCTATTATGTTGTGGCCTGGTTCTAAGGTTGGTCAGTTGTGCTTTTTCCGGTTGTCTTCAGAGGCTGAGCACCCTTATGGTGATGGCGCATACGGCAACCGTTATCAGGGTCAGCGTGGTCCGACGGCTTCGCGTAGCTATCTGAATTTTCATCGTACTAATATCGTTTCGGACGGTTAGGGTTTTTGATGCGCGCTATACGTTTATGCCCTGCGGGTACGAGCGTCGAATTATTTTTTGACGATTCTCTTGAAGAGTCACTGGTTGCGGACGTTCTGAGTTCGTGGGCGGCGATGGACCCGGTTCGTTGTGTGGGCGATTTAGAGCAGAGCACTGCGGATGGGAAAGTTTTTGTTTCTGCGGAGTTGAGTTGCCCTGAAAAATATCGGGGTGTTGAAGGCTTGCAGTTTTTGAGCGTTCAGCATGTTGATGCCGCTCAAGAGCGTTTGACGGTTGAGGTGACGTTGGCGATGCTTCGTACTTTAGCTGGTTCGGTGAGTCTTTTTCATGCGGCTGCCTTGGGTGATGAATCTTCTGGCCGTGCCATGATTTTAATTGGCCCGTCAGGGCGTGGTAAAACGACGGCGTCTCGTTTTTTGGGGCAGCATTTTGCGTATTTGTCGGATGAGACGGCTGTTGTGCAGGATGATTTATGTGTACGTCCGTATCCTAAGCCGTTGTCGGTGATTGTGGAGAAGGGGTCTCCTAAACATCAGATAGATCCGGGGTCTTTGGGGATTTCGGTAGTTGCGCCAGATAATTTTTCGTATCAGCTATCTCGTATCGTACTTTTGGGGCGTGTCGAGGAGCCAACTGTTCCGTATGTGGAGGATGTGAGTTGGGCTGAAGCGTTAGTGGAGATTGCTGGTCAGACTTCTGGTTTGTTGCTCACCGATGATGGTTTACCTCGTTTGCTGGATGCGATGAAGCGTTGTGGCGGTGTGCGCCGTGTGGTGTATTCTGAGATTTCTCAGACATTGCCGGTCTTTAGGGAGTTATTGTCTTCGCCGGCGGAGGAGTCTTCTGCATCGTGGCAGATTGTTCATTCTGTTGAGCAGGAAGTACCGGCGGGCCTTGTGTCTCGTGTCCCGGGTACGTCTGCTGTGCTTTTGGATGATGCTTCGTTAATTTATGGTGGTGGGCGGTTGTCTGAGGTGTCGGAGTTCGCTGCTGATAGTTGGCTGTTGCTGGATGAGCCGTTGCCTGTGGATGTTTTTCGTCAGCGGATTGAACAACAGTATGGGCCTATTCCTGATGACCAGTTCCCTGCTGTATTGCAGAATCTTGTGGATTCTCAGATGATTTCTTATCAAAAGCCGTGATGTTTTAGTGACTGTTGTGTCATATGGTGCAACACAAAAGCTAGGGTGGGTGCTTACACAACGATGTAAGCACCCACCCTAGTTTTTGATGAGCGGTAAGTGGAGTATTATAGTTGCCCTTTTTCGAGGGTTTTTTGGTGTTCTTTGCGGTGTACTCGTGGTAGTGGCAGGGTGAGTAACAGACCTGCTGCAAGAACCACCATGATGCCAAGAATACCCCAGATTTGTGCACCGAACGCCCAGACGAATAGTCCAAATAGTAGCGGTGCTAGGGGTGCTGCTGCGCGTCCTGTGGTGGAGTATAGTCCGAAGATTTCTCCTTCATGCCCGGGTGGGGTGATACGGGAGAGGTAGGTTCGTGACGCGGATTGTGCTGGCCCGACGAAAGCGCAGAGCCCTAATCCACAAATCCAGAAGACAATAGGGTTTTGGATAAATAGGAGCGGGGTTGCAGAGATGAGCAAGCAGACAAGGCTAGAGACGATAACTCGTTTGGGTCCGATGAGGTCATCAAATTTACCGCCGAGAAGTGCACCGATACCGGCAACAACGTTACCTGCGATAGCGAAGATGATGATTTCTGTGGTGCTAAACCCAAAAGTACCTGCGGCGACGATACCGCCGAAGGTGAAAATACCGGTAAACCCGTCACGGAAAATTGCTGAAGCAAAGAGGAATGCGAGGGTTTTAGGTGAGTCTTTGTAGAGGGCTTTTAACGTTGCCCAGAGTTTTTTGTAGGAATCTATGAGCCCAACTTTGGGTGCTACTGGTTTTTTCGGGTGACGACGGTCGTGACGGTAGAGCGCAATAACAAGCGGTGTGCTAAGCACGATGGACCATACTGCTGAGAAGATGGCAACTGCACGAATATTCAAAGAGTTATCGGGTGAGATACCTAAGAAACCGGTGTCTGAGCCAAGCCCCACGAACGCGAAGAGGACGATTCCTAAGGCGATGATTCCGCCGAAGTAGCCTGCAGACCATCCGATACCACTAATTTTTCCAACCGTTGAGGGCGTTGATAGTTCTGGCAGTAGCGCGTTGTAGTTGACGATGGCAAACTCATTCATGACGTTTGCTGCGCAGATGAGCGTTACACCGTAGAGAAGCCATTGTGGTTCAGGGAACGTGAAGAAGCAAAGTGCCATGAGCACGGCTGTGAGGAACGTGTTGACTGCTAACCATAGGGTGCGTTGACCTGATGCATCTGCGCGTTGCCCTGTGACGGGGGCAAGTAACGCGATGAGTAGCCCTGCAATGGCGAGGCCTGTGGAGAGCATTTCGGAGGCGTCTTTAGGGTCGCCGAATGCTTTGCTGGTGAGGTAGACGGTGAAGACGAATGTTGTCATGACCGCATTGAAGGAAGCGCCACCGGCGTCCCATAATGCCCAGGCTGTGATGGTGCCGCGGGTCCCTAATGGTGCAGATTCGTTCTGCTCTTTGGCGTGTTTGCTCATAAGGATAAGAGTATCTATTGAGCATGGGTAATGGTGTGAAATACCCGCAGAAACAAAGATAAAGTGAAGAAATTTGTGTACTTTTTACCAGAACTATGTGCACTGTCTAAGGTTCACTTACAGTGGGCTTATCTTCAAAGGATTTGTTAGTGCTGATGAGCGGTAAGTTTATGGGGTTTAAAGAAGCGTAGACGGCAACAAGATGACTGTTGCCGTCTACACGAGGATGAGGTTTTCTAAGAGGTGATGTTCTTAGACTTCGTTTTGTCCGATGGGATCATTTTTGCGTTTTGCTTTGACCTCATTAGTTTTACGGGTGATGCTGACTTTGATAACGGTGCCAACAAGACCGGTCAGAAGTGACCATAGAATGATGTCTCGCCAACGCTCATCATCGTCGGGGTTGCTTGCGGGTGGTTCATTTCCGGTTACTTTTTTCCATGTTGCAGAGAGCGCTTTGTTTGCCACGGTGATGCCGGCAAGAGAAGCTGCGGTTCCTACAAGATTAATGGGGTTCATGTTTTTCTCCATCGTTGATGAGTATCCTTAGCAATCCTATAACAGGAGAAGCCCAACAGCGTATTACTACTCACGAATAATTCTCTAAGAAAGCGTGGAAACTGCAGATATTGTCATAACTTCTCTGGAGGGTGGAATTGAACGTAGTGAACAAACTATACTGAACAAGGCTTTGACAATAAAGCCGTATAAACATATACGTATAGAAGCGACAGGGGAGCACCGTAGGGTGCTGAGAGTGCGAAAGCAGACCCTCGAACCTGATCCGGTTAGTACCGGCGTTTAGGAAGTCGAGTTCTCTCAAACGTTCACTTAGTGTAACGTTCCCCTTCCTGTATTCGGGAAGGAAAATTTACAATGGCTAAGAAATCTTCTTTAGCGTGGCGAGTTAACGATATCGTTATCGCCTCTGTCCTGTCTGTAGCATGCGGACTCATTTTCTGGTTCTGGTCTGTTGCGATTTATCCGCTGGCAAAAACGATTTTTGCAACGGTACCAGAATATATGCCTCTTATTGGCGGTGGCTGGTTGATTGCTGGTGTGCTGGGTGGAATTGTTATCCGTAAACCTGGTGCAGCACTATATTGTGAACTTCTTGGCGCCATTATTGAGGGTATCCTTGGCACACATTTTGGTCTGTCCGTTATTATTTCTGGTCTAGTTCAGGGTCTTGGCGCAGAACTTATTTTTGCGGTATTCCTTTACCGCCAGTGGAATATTATGGTCGCAGCTCTTGCCGGCGCAGTATCTGGCTTCGGTATGGGCGTCTCAGAAATTATCATCTACTACGCAAATGAGCTTTCTTTTGCAAAGATGCTGGTTTACACGGCATGCGGAACGATTTCTGGGGCATTGCTTGCTGGGGTTCTTTCGTGGTTCTTAATGAAAGCACTAGCACAAACGGGTGTCTTGTCGTCCTTGGCTTCTGGACGGTCGAAACGAGCACGCGCCTAACCGTGGATACAACATCTTCCATAACGCCACCGCCTGCTGACTCTCAGCCGGTGCGTGGCGTTCGTATTAGTGTACGTGAGTTTGGTTGGCATTACGCAGGACGAGAAAAACCTACTCTAGAATCTGTAAACCTGACCATTGAACCTGGACAAAAAGTGCTTCTTTTGGGTTCTTCTGGCGCAGGCAAATCAACCCTTCTGCACGCCATGGGCGGGCTATTACACGACGATGATGGCCAATCTCAACAGGGCACTATCACCATCGATGGTATACCTGCTGAAGATGCTCACGGCGCAGTAGGACTCATGCAACAGGACCCAGAGTCATCTATCGTGCTATCTCGTATAGGAGATGATGTTGCTTTCGGGCCCGAAAATTTAGGTGTGCCGCATGAACAAATATGGGAACGTGTTAAACGCGCTCTAGCAGATGTTGGCTTAGAGAAGTTTGACTTATCACATCCGACGAGTGCCCTATCTGGCGGACAAAAACAACGACTAGGGTTGGCGGGCATCCTTGCGATGCATCCCGGTGGTATTTTCTTAGATGAACCAACAGCAAATCTTGATCCTGCTGGTGTTGAAGATGTTCGTGATGCCGTAATACGCGCACAAAAACATACGGGAGCAACCCTTGTCGTTATTGAACATCGTGTTGGTGTATGGGCTGAGCATATGGACAGAATTATTGTTCTTGGCGCAGGCGGACGTGTTACTCATGATGGTTCACCTACTGAGGTTCTTGCAGAAGCGAGGGAAGAGCTTATTTCTGCGGGGGTATGGGTTCCTGACTACACACCAGAGGTTCTTCCTTCAACGCAACAGGCTGGGGCAGAGCTAATTTGTGCTCGTAATGTGGCAGTAACTCGTCATTATCCTTCTGCACGAGAGCGACGTAAACGACGAAAGGCCCTTAAGAATTGTTCTGAACCGTATATTTTTGATGCGCCTATTGTTTCTTCAGGGATTAATGCTTCTATCCGAGCTGGTGAACATACAAGTGTTCTTGGCTGTAATGGTGCCGGAAAATCTACTTTTGCTTTGACCTTAGCTGGGTTACTCTACCCTGTTTCTGGGGAGATTGTAGCAACGTCAGCATTTTTAGAAGAAGCTGCTCCTTCACCGTCACGGCAGTATAAGGAGCCTTCACCTGATATGACGCAGTGGCGTTCTCGTGATATTGCTTCGCGTATTGGTCTAGTCTTTCAAGAACCTGAGCAACAGTTTTTAACTGCTACGGTACGTGAAGAACTTGAATTTGGGCCACGACAACTTGCGCGGCTTCGTCAAGAACCTGTCGACGAACAAGCTCTTAAACACCGTATTGACGCGTTATCTGAACGTTTACGTTTGCGTCATCTTGAAGGAGCAAACCCGTTCACCCTTTCTGGGGGTGAGAAGCGCCGTCTTTCTGTAGCAACCGCATTGGCAACAGCACCTCAGGTCCTCATTCTTGACGAACCTACTTTTGGGCAAGACGCTCATACGTGGAAGGAATTGGTGCTTTTGATTCAAGAACTCTTGGAACAGGGCACAGCAGTCGTTTCAGTAACTCACGATGATGATTTTGTGCGTGCTTTAGGAGGAATACAGCTAAGGCTTATCGCGGAATCAGACTATCACGGGGAAGAAGAACGTTGATGAGTTTTGATATTTTTGCGTCTACCGCAGAAAAAGAAGGGATTCTTGGAAGCGTTAATGCAGGTGTTAAAGTTGCGCTCACTTTGCTTCTGACAATTATCCTTATTCTGCTCAAAGATTGGGTGAGTATCACCATCATCTTTTGTATCGAGTTAGTGGGTTTATGGGCCTTGGGGTTGAACCCTGTGCGTCTTTTGGGTCAACTTTGGCCTGTATTGTTTGGTGTTCTACTATCGGGCTGGTCGACTGCTCTTTTGGTGGAGAAGACAGGGACGATGCTTTTTGACATGGGATTTTTGTCGATGAGCACTGGTTCTCTTGTGACAGGTATTGTTCTGACTATTCGTGGCTTGGCAATGGTTCTTCCTGGGATGATGCTCATGCTCACAACCGACCCAACGGACATTGCTGATTCTTTGGCGCAGAGCGCAAAATTGCCGGTTCGTTTTGTGCTCGGAGCATTGGTTGCTTTACGTCTTGTCGGGTTGTTGTTGAGCGAATGGAATACACTAGGGCAGGCTCGACGCGCTCGCGGTCTTGGATCAGAAGATACGTTGTGGCAACGTGTTAAAACGTTTTGTGGTCAGAGCTTCGCCTTGTTAGTTCAGGCTATTCGTCGTGGTACACGCTTATCTATAACGATGGAGGCCCGCGGTTTTGGGTCTGCTTCAACTCGCACTTGGGCTCGTATACCGCAGTACAGTCTCGTAGACGTATGGTTTACGGTGGGTGTTGTGCTGACGGTTCTGGCAGGTGTTTTAGGTGCTTTAGGAGCCGGTACCTTAACTTTTATCTGGCAGTAGTTTTTAAGGTTGCGTGTTACTCTTCTGCAAGGAATGCTAAGAATTCTTCAGTGGTCTGTTGGGACGTTGCTAATGCTGTTCCGTTGAGGTGTGTTACAGGAGCGATAAGCCGTACGGAAGAAGCTAACCAGACACCTTCAGATTCGAGTAAATCCTGAGGGTAAAGCTCTTGGTATTTGAGTTCCCAGCCGTGTTTGCGTGCTTGCTCAAAAATCATTCCTTGGGTAGTGCCGGGGAGGATTCCGTGGTTTGGTTCTGGGGTGAGGAGGGTTTTTTGCCCATTAATAGTTTGTGCCACAATGACAGAGCTGGTTGCGCCTTCTAGAATACGGCGGTCATCGGTGATGAAGATTGCTTCGTCTGCTCCTTGGGTTCGTACGTATCGTAGGACGGCCATGTTGATGGCGTACGAGAGAGTTTTTGCGCCGGCAAGTAGCCACGGGTATGCGGTGTCTTGAGCAGGATCATGTCCGCGAGGCAGCGTGATTGCTTTGACGCCGTGGGTTCTTTGGTCGAGGGTATTTTGAGGTGTCGGTGCAACGGTAACCCAGCTGTGTGGGCCGTTTGCTGTGGTACCACGAGAAATAATAATTTTGACGGTGTGTTCTTCACCTAGTGTCGTGGTGTGAGCCTGTTCTGCATTTTCTAGGGCTGTCTTAAGCGCTTGAGTGAGGTGCTCTTTTGCTGGTAGAGGGAGCTGCAATTTTCGGGCAGAATTTGTTAGCCGTTCAAAGTGTGCGTCAAATTTTCGGATGCTGCGGTTGACGGCAATCATCGTTTCAAAGACGCCGTCTCCGCGGGTGAGTCCTTCATCTTCGATGCTGATAAGTGGGCGTGAGGGGTCTACGAGTTCGCCCTCTGGATGTTGCTGGTTGAGCATTACTACTGTTGTCATAATTTCATCCTATTCTTGGGGTGTCGTTTTATACAGGTGGCGAGAAAATATAGTCAATATGTGATGCTGGGTGTGCAGGTAGTTGGAGGTTTTCTTGTTCTGCCCACGTATTCCAATAGGGGCGGTATGTTTCTCCGTCACGGTTGAGCGCTCGTTCTTTGCGGTGGTGTGAGGGCATGTCGAGCCAGCATGTGATGACGTTAAAGGGTGCTTGGTAGTTGTGAGGTGGTGTGGCGCCGACGCCCTCGACGATGAGCGTTTGGCGTGGGTCAATTGTTGTGAGGTGTGGTCCTGTGGGTTGTTGTGTATCCCAGTTCCACCCGAACCAGATGAGGGGGGATTGTGGGTTGTCGCTGAGGTTGTTGAGGTTTCGATGCCACTGCTTGATGCCTGCCTGTAGTCCGTTCCATCCTTGGTAGAGGTTTTCGAGGGTGAAGGTGTGGGATGGGACGTTATGTTGGTTGAGGTAGGTGCAGAGGTGGTGGGAGAACGTTGTTTTCCCGGCTCCGCTTCTTCCGTCAATGGTAATGATTTTGGGGGCGCCTTGTTGGCAGATGCTGTGATGGATTTTTTCGAGTAGTTGTTGTTCTTCGATACACAGTATGCTCATGGGCGTTGAGTTTTCCTCGTTCTTAGTGGGTCTGGATGTAGTGGATAATTCCGGGGATGGTGTCTTCAATCATGCGTTGGGTGTGATAGAAGTCTTCTTGAGTTCCGTACCAAGGGTCATAGATGCCACGTTCTTCGAATGGTGTGTTGCGTAGTTGTGGGTCGTATTCGCGCCAGAGGTGTATTTTTTCTTGGTCTTTGGGGTTTCGTGCGAGTTGCTGCAACCGTTGGTAATGGTTGGTGTCCATGGCAAGAATGAGGTGGTATGTGTCAAAGTCTTCTTGTGTGAAGGTTTTGGCCCGGTGTTTACTACTGTCGATTCCATGTTCGTTGAGGACTTTTTGTGCTCTTGGGTCGATGGGGTTTCCGTATTCTTCGGAAGATATTCCGCATGAGGATACTTCAACGTTGAGTTGTTGTGATGTGATTTTTTCTCTGAGGAGGTATTCTCCCATGGGGGAACGGCAGATGTTTCCTGTGCAGACAACCAAGATTTTATTCATGTTTCTATCTTTTCATGGTGGGGGAGATATTACCTATCTTTTCTTGTGAATAGATGGTGGGGTAGGAGAACTGATAGAAAATGCGGTTTCTGTACTCCCCTTGGGAGGGGAGTACAGAAACCGCATAGGATTTTTTATCTGAGGTGGAGTTTAGAACTTTCCGTCGTATGCAGGGCGGTTGATGGGGCCTGCATATCCTACGGTGTCGAGTACGTGCCAGTGTCCCATATCGTTGTTGCGGATGACCCAGATGGCTTTGACCCAGCTTTTACCGGAGGAGAACCAACGGTTGTTGAGGTTAAGGTTGAGGCGTCCAATTCCGGTTTTTCCGGAGAACCGTAGTTTTTGTGCTTGAACCATGATGGATCCTGAAGGTAGCACGATGTCGGAGCCATTGGGGTTTCCGGTAGAACCGTTGAAAGAGTGGGGGATGACTGCACCAGAAGCATTAACTGGGGCGGACCAGTTGCCGGCGTAGAATCCTGGGGCACTTCCTGATCCGGTGGTGATGGACTGGAAGCGTGCGCTTGCGTTGCCGTAGGTGTTGGTGCGGTTGTAATCGTTGTTGACGGGGACGATATAGCACTGTACGTCGTATCCGTTAGGTCCTGCATCTTCTGCGGAGAGAGCTAGTGAGACTTCGCGTCCCCAGTGCCATGCTCGTCCTTCACCGTTGGATTGGTCAATAAAGGATGCGCAAGGGATGTCTTTGCGCCATGCTCCGTCGGGGCATCCTGCAGGTAGCGTTGGGTATGAGGGGTTTGTGGTTCCGCCGTGTCCACCATGTCCACCATGTCCGCCGGTGCTTCCACCATTGCCATGCCCGTGTCCACCATTGCCATGTCCGTGTCCACCGTGTCCACCGTGTCCATCATGATGGTGGTTACCGTCTCCGGTGCTTCCACCGTGTCCGTGTCCGTGGTGTTCTTCGTCAGCGCCGGTGCTATGGGAGAACGCTGCGGTTGTCGTGATAGCAAGTGCAGGGATTGCTAGGGCTGCGCCTTTAAGAACGATGCGGCGTGATTCTGAGTGAGTCATGCTGTCTTCCTAACATATGTTTTGTGATAGGTGGCGCGATGGTGCGCCCGGTCTTGCTCTAGCGTATGTCAGTTTTTTGTAGAGAAGATATGGAAGAACAGAATTGTAGGGACAAGTGTTTACGCTTGTCCGCTAGGTAGTTGTGTCATATTTCTGATAGTTACGTGATGGTTGGCGCTGGTTCTTATATGGCTTTTCTATAGAGTGAGCTTGTGGGTGGGTAAAGATACCTCGAAGATTAATTGCTGAAAGCGAACAGCTTGCAATGTTTGTTCTATAGAATGCCGGTTTTTAGGGTGTTTTTCGGGTGTACTGAGGTGAATATCCATAAAAATATTGTTAGTTGTATAAATAAAGTTGAGTTAAATAGACTCAACTCTATTGACAAATGGCTCAGAAGTGAGAAACTTAAGACAAGCGCTTATTGAAAAATCCGTTCACGGTGTTCAATAAAGCCAGATACCTAAGAAAACAACATCTATCTCTAAGGAGTGCATAATATGTCACGTGCAGTAGGCATTGACCTCGGTACCACAAACTCAGTCGTTTCAGTTCTTGAAGGTGGCGAACCTGTCGTTATCGCTAACGCAGAGGGCGCACGTACCACACCTTCTATCGTCGCTTTCTCTAAAGATGGCGAAGTTCTTGTCGGTGACGTCGCAAAGCGTCAGGCAGTTACTAACGTCGATCGCACCATCGCTTCTGTAAAGCGTCATATGGGAACTGACTGGACAACCGACATCGACGGTAAAAAATACACCGCTCAAGAAATTTCAGCTCGCACTTTGATGAAACTCAAAGGTGACGCAGAAGCATACCTCAACGACACCGTTACCGACGCTGTCATCACTGTTCCTGCATACTTCAACGACGCAGAACGTCAGGCAACCAAAGAAGCAGGAGAAATCGCTGGACTTAACGTTCTCCGAATCGTCAACGAGCCTACCGCAGCTGCTCTAGCTTACGGTCTGGATAAGGGCAAAGAAGACGAGCTCATCCTCGTATTCGACCTCGGTGGCGGTACCTTCGACGTTTCCTTGCTTGAAGTTGGCAAGGACGAAGACGGATTCTCCACCATTCAGGTGCGTGCAACCTCCGGCGATAACCGACTCGGTGGTGACGACTGGGATCAGCGCATCGTGGATTGGCTGCTCGAACAGGTTAAATCCAAGAGCGGTGCAGATCTCTCGAAAGACAAGATTGCTCTTCAGCGTCTTCGTGAAGCAGCTGAACAAGCAAAGAAAGAACTTTCTTCCGCAACTTCAACCAATATCTCCTTGCAGTATCTTTCTGTCACTCCAGAAGGTCCTATCCACTTGGACGAGAAACTCACTCGCGCAAAGTTCCAGGACATGACTGCTGATTTGATTGAACGCACCAAGAAGCCTTTCAATGACGTCATCAAAGA
This sequence comes from Rothia sp. P13129, assembly GCF_048512865.1. Classification (NCBI taxonomy): domain Bacteria; kingdom Bacillati; phylum Actinomycetota; class Actinomycetes; order Micrococcales; family Micrococcaceae; genus Rothia; species Rothia sp. P13129. The sequence goes on along the minus strand of NZ_JBLXYA010000012.1, from coordinate 26,224 downwards.
AGCTGGTGTATCCGTTTCTGACATTGCGCACGTTATCCTCGTGGGCGGTTCAACCCGTATGCCAGCAGTAAGCGAAGTTGTTAAAGAACTCACCGGTGGTCGCGAACCTAACAAGGGTGTTAACCCTGATGAGGTTGTTGCTATGGGTGCTGCTATTCAGGCAGGCGTGCTCAAGGGTGACCGCAAAGACGTTCTTCTCATCGACGTAACTCCACTATCTCTTGGTATCGAAACCAAAGGTGGTGTGATGACTAAACTCATCGAACGTAACACCGCAATTCCTACCAAGCGTAGCGAAACCTTCACCACTGCAGAAGACAACCAGCCTTCTGTCTCTATTCAGGTATTCCAAGGTGAACGCGAATTTACTCGCGATAACAAGAACCTCGGTACCTTTGAGCTAACTGGTATTGCTCCTGCACCTCGTGGAGTTCCTCAGATTGAAGTGACCTTCGATATCGACGCAAACGGTATCGTTCACGTATCCGCTAAGGATAAGGGCACCGGCAAGGAACAGTCCATGACCATTACCGGTGGATCTTCCCTCTCTAAGGAAGACATCGACCGCATGGTTAAGGACGCTGAAGCACACGCTGAACAGGATAAGGCTCGTCGTGAGGCTGCAGAAACCCGCAACCAAGCAGAAACTGCTGCATACTCCATCGAGAAGCTCATCAAGGACAACGGCGATAAGCTCCCTGAAGAGGTCAAGACTGAAGTTCAGGCAGATGTCGACGAACTCAAGAAGGCTCTCGAAGGTGAAGATGATGACGCTGTCAAGTCTGCATTTGAGAAATTGCAGGCTAGCCAGAGCAAACTTGGCGAAGCTATCTACGCCGCAGCTCAGGCAGAAGCAACTCAAGAAGGTGCTGCTGAAGCTGACGACGACGTAGTAGACGCCGAAGTCATCGACGACGACAACGAAAAGAAATAAGTGATGTCCGAGAATACTAACGACTCTCAGAACACTGATCCTTTGGAAGAAGCCTTCAACGCTCCTTCTGCACCAGAACACCCAGAGCCACAAGAAGACGCTGGAACAGAACCTCTACCTGAGGACGTTTCAGCAGAAGCTGAGGCCTCTGAAGAAGTAGCTGAAGATTTTGAGCAAGTGGCACTTGAACGTCTCGAGGATTTACGCCGGTTACAGGCAGAGTTCACGAACTTCAAGAACCGCAGTGCAAAAGAGAAGGAACAGTTGCGTCAGTTTGTTATCTCTGATGTGGTATCTGCTTTGCTACCAGTCATTGATGATATCGATGCAGCTCGTCAGCATGGTGACCTTGAAGAAGGCCCGTTTGCTGCCATTGCTAATAAGCTAGAGGAAACTCTTGGTAAGCAGGGCATGGAACGTTATGGTGCTGTCGGCGATAAGTTCGACCCGAAGGTTCACGAAGCTGTTCTGCAGCAGCCTTCTGAAGACATTCCAGAAGACCATGTAGCAATGGTGTTGCGCCATGGATATCGTGTGAATGATCGAATTGTGCGAACTGCACAGGTTGCTGTTGCGGCAGCAATGTAAATAGATAAAAGTGTAGGCGGGCTCGAATCGGCGGGTCCGCCTGCACTACACTTAGGGGATTTACTCCTCTGTACCGTACCTGATATGGCAGGAATGTGCCTCTGATAGAGAGGGATTAACTGCCTCTTGTTATATAGATTTTTAAGAGAACTTAAGGAACGCTTTTGAAAGGAGGCGTCAAAACATGGCTAGTGAAAATTGGCTTCATCAAGACTTCTACAAGGTGCTGGGCGTCTCTGAGAAGGCGAGCGATGCTGAAATTAAAAAGGCATATCGAAAATTAGCACGTAAATATCATCCAGATCAAAACTCTGGAGATACTGTAGCTGAGAAAAAATTTAAAGAAGTATCTGAAGCGTATGATGTTCTTTCTGATAAGAAACACCGCGAAGAATACGACCAAATTCGTACGTATGGTGCCGCTGGTTTTGGTGGGGGAGGATTCCCCGGAGGTTCTGGATTCCCCGGAGGTTTCAGTAGCTCTTCAACCTCTAGCAACGTTAACATCGAAGATTTATTAGGCGGTCTTTTCGGCGGAGGCGGCGGTTTTGGGGGCGCTTCTGCTGGTGGGTTTGGAGGCTTTTCTCAGCCTGCCCCCAAAGGACAAGATGCGCAAACAAGTGTCACCATTTCCTTCGCCGACGCTTACCGAGGAACGACTGCTTCTGTTATTCGTCCAGATGGCTCTGAAGCTAAAGCTCGTATTCCTGCTGGTATTAAAGATGGACAAAAAATTAAGTTGCGCGGTAAAGGACACCCCGGTCCTGGCGGAGCTGGCGATTTGACGGTTGTCGTTAAGGTTCGTAAACATCCCGTCTTTACGCGTGAAGGCAATGATGTGATTGTTCATATTCCTATCAGCATTAAAGAAGCTGTTCAAGGAACTATTCTTAGCGTCCCCACCCCTTCTGGTAAGACTGTTAAACTCCGTTTGGCTGCTGGTTCTTCTTCCGGTGTGAAACTTCGTGCTAAAGGCTACGGATTCCCCTCTAAAACCGGAGCAGGTCACCTGATGGTTATTCCAGAAATTCATCTTCCTCAGAATCTTTCTGAACAGGCTCAAGAAGCTTTTGATACGTTCCTTGCTGCTGCAGATGACGATACTGTACGAGACGAATTTCTACGGAAAGCAGCTGAGTAAGTATGGGTTTATCAGCAGATCAGCCGGTTTTTGTTATTTCAGTGGCGGCAGAGCTTGCCGGGATGCACCCTCAAACCTTGCGTCAGTATGACCGTCTGGGTTTAGTTCAGCCTCAGCGTGCGCCGGGACGTGCTCGTCGATACTCAGCACGAGATGTGGCGAAGCTGCAAGAGATTCAGCAGCTATCTCAAGACGGTGTTTCTCTTGAAGGCATTCGCCGTATTATGGGGCTTGAATCTGAAGTAGAGACCTTGCGCTACGAGATAGAGTCTCTACGTCAAGAGCTTGCAACAGCGAAGACCCGATTAGGGGAGTCCTCTCGCGTCTTTGCTGCTGGCGTTTCTGGCGACATCGTGAGGGTTCCTCGTGGTAAACGCCCGTCTGCCCATGCCCGCTCTCGAGCCATGGTGCTCTATCAGCCTCGATAACTACATATTTTATAGATGAAGGTTCTGCCGTATCCATTCTTAACAGGTTTGTTCTGTTGAATGGGTACGGCAGATTTTTCTATGCTCTGCTTGTCGTCTTACTTGGTGGACATAGTTGCGTATAGTGTTGCCCGTCACGTAAGCTGTGCTTTCAAGCAGTAGCTGTGGTTTCTCTCAACAAGGAACAACGCTATCTGCAACACCACACATCTGCTAGGAAACCGCTCGCAACGGGCGAAAACAACAAGGAACGCATATGAACATCGACGACGTCCTCGGGGCGATTTCCTCTTTTATTTGGGGGCCCTTCGTCCTCATCCCTTTACTTCTAGGTACAGGTATTTATCTGAGTATTCGCCTCGGATTCATCCAACTGACCAAACTCATTGTGGCGAACCGTCTAGCGTTTGTCGATCGTAAAGATGCTGACGCACAAGGTGGAGACATCTCTCAATTTCAGGCGCTAACTACTGCTCTTGCTGCAACAGTTGGTACCGGTAACATCGTAGGCGTAGCAACAGCTATTTCTATTGGCGGTCCAGGTGCTCTCTTCTGGATGTGGGTCACCGCTATTTTCGGTATGGCCTCTAAATACTCTGAGGCGTTTCTTGGTGTACGTTTCCGCACCCACGACTCAAAAGGCGAAGTCAACGGTGGACCACAATACTACCTTGAACGTGGTATTGGTGGAGCGCTCGGCAAATCTCTTGCAATATTCTTTGCAATCGCTGCGGTAATTGCTTCTTTCGGCATCGGTAACATGACCCAAGGTAACTCAATCGCCGGTAACCTATACACCACTTTTAACGTTCCTGTTGGCTTTACCGGTACAATTTTGGCGCTCTTGACGCTCTTCGTACTCCTCGGAGGCATCAAATCCATTGGTAAAGTTACCTCCGCTTTCGTTCCTGTCATGATTATCTTCTACGTCGGTGGCGCTCTATACATTTTAGGAACACACCTAGGGCAGATTCCTGAAGCATTCGCTACAGTCTTTTCAGAGGCATTTACCGGCACTTCTGCTGTAGGCGGTTTTGCAGGTTCAGCACTCATCTACGCAATTCAGTACGGTGTAGCTCGTGGTATTTTCTCGAACGAATCCGGCATGGGTTCTGCTGCTATTGCTGCTTCCGCTGCGCAGACAACTCACCCTGTACGTCAAGGCATGGTCTCCATGACACAGACCTTTATCGACACGATTATTGTGGTGACATGTACCGGCCTCGTTTTGATTATTACCGGTGCTTGGCATCAGAGCGAGAACGGCGAACTAATTTCTGCTTCTACGATGACGAACTGGGCATTTAGCCAAGAAATTGGTCCGATTGGTGGTTGGATCGTCACCATCGGTTTGGTACTTTTTGCGTACTCTACAATTCTTGGGTGGGCATACTACGGGGAGCGTTGTATCGAACGTATCTTAGGCCGTTCTGGTGTGCTACCTTATCGTGTATTTTTCTCGGCCATAGTTTTCATCGGATGCACTGTTGAACTAACGACTGTATGGACATTCTCAGATATTGCTAATGGTCTAATGGCTATTCCAAACTTGATTGGTTTGCTCCTCCTCTCAGGTCTGATTGTTCGTGAGACTCGCTGGTATTTGAAGAATGACCCTCACCTGACAGCAACGAAAGAAGAAATTGACCAGTTCATGGAAGGCCATGACGGTGCGATTGATTCTTACGAGAAGACCGGACGCTAAGCGTCTCATTAGCATTATGTAGGTGCACTCCTCAAAGAGCACTCATCAAAGAACGGGGTGGGGCGGAATACAGTTTTGTATTCCGCCCCGCCCCATAACGTAGCTGTGTTCACTGCCGCTTACTCAGAGACATAACACCTGCTACAAACGTAGTTTAAACCTACCAACATTTTTTCATCTAGCGACGAATATAGGTCAAATCATGTGCGCCACGGCCAGCTTCGCGAGCCTTACGTTCAAAACTCGTTAACACACGACCCTCCCAACGCGGCGCCCAACCGCCTTGTGGGTCTTCCTCTGTTGCACCCTCGCCACGATGCGCATTAACAAAATCGGGGTGCGCGTCGAGCACGTCACGCATTACAATAGCGTATTCTTCCCAGTCAGTTGCTAAACGCCAAGTTGCACCAGGTTTCAACACGCGTGCAACCTTATGGGCAAATTCTGTACTAATAAGACGGCGCTTATGATGACGAGTCTTATGCCAAGGATCAGGGAAAAACACCCACAACTCATCGACAGAAGCTGGCTCTAACATGTTCTCTAAAAGCTCTGGAGCATTAGCCTGCGCTACACGAATATTCTCCGCACCAGCACTTGCCATCTTGCGTAGTAAATCAGCAATACCGGGGGTATACACCTCAACAGCGAGGAAGTTATGCTCAGGAACCTCCTGCGCACGATGAACAATCGCCTCACCAAGACCAGAACCAATTTCTACCACAAGAGGAGCGACCCTGCCATAAACTTCTTCAGCATTAAACTGTGCCTCTGGCGCTACTGATGTATCAGTGAGCAGACGAGGTATCTGCAAAACATGGGTAGGAGCATACTGCTCCCACGCGGTGAGTCTGCGACCTGTGAGCCTATCGCCACGACGAACGAACGAAAGTGGCTGTCGGTGAAACTTCTCAGGAACAGTAGAATCTTCTGCTAGATGTTCGGTGTTTTCGTTATTAGTATGCGTTGTCGTTTCCACGAGTCTCCTCAATCTAGTACGGGCGCGTACGGAAACAAAAGCACCGCCCGAATCTGCCCGAATATGAGCAACCTAATCATCCTAGAGGATAGAGAATGAAGCATGCCAGCAACCCTTAAAACTCAACAAATAAAAAAATGTGATATACAATTCATTATTTTCTCGCAATAATAGGGACTAACAGCCCGCAATAGTGAAGGGTATCCTAGCCTGTCTAAACGGAGAACACCTCAAAACCAGACTAGGATTAACACAAATATCAAAGACCACAAAGGCATGCAGGTCGGCGACGCCCTCTCACCCTAGAGAACCATTCAAGACACGTATGCCCATCAAACAATGGAGGCGAGATGCCAGACCAACATCATGGTTCGCATGCTCAAACAGAAAACGAACTACAACGTGGACTCAGCAATAGACATATCCAGCTCATCGCCATCGGCGGAGCTATCGGAACAGGACTCTTCATGGGATCGGGAAAGACCATCTCCCTGACAGGTCCGTCCATTCTCTTTGTCTACATGATTATTGGTACGGCAATTTTCTTCGTCCTCCGCGCCATGGGAGAACTACTCCTCTCAAACCTCAAGTACAAATCATTTTCTGACTTTGCCTCCGACATCCTCGGCCCAGGCGCAGGATTCTTCGTCGGATGGTCCTACTGGTTCACATGGGTTGTTACAGCCGTCGCTGACGTTATTGCCATCACCGGATATTCGCAATACTGGTGGCCACACCTACAACAGTGGATACCAGCTATCATCGTCATCGGGTTACTTCTGGCACTGAACCTTCCCAGCGTCAAAAACTTTGGTGAAATAGAATTCTGGTTTGCCCTCATCAAAATAGTCGCCATTTTTGCGCTCATCATCGTAGGTATCTTCATGGTTGCTATCAGCTTTGAACTTCCCAACGGCGACACAGCAAGCGTCACAAACCTCTGGTCAGATGGCGGATTCTTCCCCCACGGCATCGTTGGCTTCCTCGGCGCATTCCAAATCGCGCTATTCGCCTTCCTCGGCGCAGAACTTGTCGGAACAGCAGCAGCAGAAACACGCGACCCGCACAAAACACTACCCAAAGCAATCAACGCCGTACCGATTCGTATTATCCTCTTCTACGTACTGACGCTGGCCGTAATCCTGATGGTAACCCCTTGGCAAGACATTGACCCCGCAAAGAGCCCCTTCGTCACCATGTTCAGCCTCGCCGGTTTCGGATTTGCCGCCTCACTGGTCAACTTCGTAGTACTGACTTCTGCAACATCTTCGGCAAACTCTGGTATCTTCTCCACCTCACGTATGATTTACGGACTCGCAGAAGAAGGCTCCGCGCCGCGTATCTTCCGTATCCTCAGCCCCGGAGGCGTCCCACGTAACGCACTCTTCCTCACCAGCGTGCTCCTACTTTCCTCCCTCGCGCTGCTGTACTCGGGAGAATCAGTGATTAGCGCCTTTACTCTCGTCACCACTGTTGCCGCAGTACTTGCCATCTTCAACTGGACGATGATCCTCATCTCCTACCTCGTCTATCGTAAAAAACACCCAGAACGTCACGAAGCATCCACCTACAAAATGCCAGGAGGCATTCTTGCCTGCTGGATTGTGCTCGCATTCTTCGTCGCAATGGTCATCATCTTGGCATTCTACGATGACACCCGCCAAGCACTCTTCGCCATGCCACTATGGTTCATCCTTCTAGGTATTGGCTGGATGTTCGTCCGTAAGAACCCCACCCACCTCGAACTACAGAAAAAAGCTCAACAGACACGCACCAAAGACACCTCCTACGAAGAAACCCTCTAAAACCTCAGAAGAGTTCTCACTCAGGGCGAGAGTACAACACCACGCTGTGTTGGCTTTCGCCCTGAGCCTTTAGAACACACGAACATAACAACCGAAAATCCTTGATGAGAAACCAATACCGTTCTTCCACCCACTACCGAACCTACCGACACCGGCAACCTATACGACGCTCTCGCCCCTTCTTCCTCCGGATGAGCACACTCTTCTGGGCGGTGCTCATCGGTGCAGGGATATTTCTCTGGACACAGCACGAAAAAATAGAAGAACTCCTTGGAGCACCAAACGTCCCCGTAGAAACTGGGTTTGCACGTCACTTCGCACAACCCTATTCAACAGCTAGTGAAGTTCTCAAAACTCTCCCCGTACAGCACCCCGCTGGCGCTCGCGGATACTCACGTTCACAATTTGGCCCCTCATGGGAAGATATTGATCGAAACGGTTGCGATCAGCGTAACGACGTCTTAGCTCGAGATTTATCCCATGTAAAATACGCTCGTGGCTGTAAAGTCGCTTCGGGGACGTTTATTGACCCGTACACTGCCGAAAGCATTGACTTTCTTCGAGGGGAGAAGACCAGTCCTCTGGTACCTATCGATCATGTTGTTGCACTTTCTAATGCTTGGCAAACTGGTGCCGCAGAACTGCCCCTCGAGCAACGTCAGCGTTTAGCGAATGACCCGTTGAATCTTCAAGCAACTGGATACGACGTCAATACTGAAAAATCTAATCAAGACGCCTCTCAGTGGTTACCGCAACGAGGATATCGCTGCGAATATGTTGCGCGACAAATATCAGTCAAAGCGATATATCACCTGTGGGTCACGCCCGCCGAGAAACAAGCTATGGAAAACGTGTTAAAAGAGTGCCCGCAACAGCCCGCGTATCGTTCTGGGCTAGAACGTTAAAGCTGCCCACGGAACGCAAAAGGATTATGGTGTAGATACTTCTCCGGGAGGTTCTTGATCCTCAAAATAGAAAAGCTCAGGCTGAGTGTAGTTCAACGCCCATCGCAAGGCATACATGATTTCGTATGTGGCTGACTCTACCTCCGTGAAAGTCTGCCCCCATGAGAAAAGGTCCTCAGACATAGACGCCCAACCATGTTCTTCAAGAACAGCAGCGTCATAGCTTGTTCCACGATAAAAAACAGTGTTTTCAGTAATCAACTCACAAATATAGCCTGAAGGGGAGCGCAGAATAAATAAACGAGGAATCGTCGTATCCTGTTCTTCACTGATCTCTGAAAGATAATACAACCGTATGCTTTGCCCCCAAGGTAGCTCACGAAGTGCGCCACGTAAAGAATTTGTCATACGCTCCCACGGAGTACTACACGGTAACTGGTTATGCCGTTCTGAAGGAGAATGAACAATACCAATACCATTCTCGTAAAGAGTTTTTAAATCTACCGAACGAGAACGAGAAACTGAGGTTCCTGCTGAATCCTGAGTTTCTCGTGCGGGAACAGTTGAAAGCGAACTTATCTTGAGCGCATCATTAATGAGTCGACGACCGTTTTTAAGACCGTTATACCATGAACCGTATTTGCTACGTACTGTGCCGAGTAATGGTACTCGTCCTAGAGGGTTACGGCTAATAGACCAATTACCATAAACCAACACGGTGGGTTTGCGGTCATATCTGATGCAGTAGCTCAAAAATTCTGCTAGAGCATTTCGAAAATCACGGTCTGTTACGCTGGATGCAGAGACACTAATACCGTAATCCTCTAAATCTGGTGGGCACACTCCTACACGCATCAGCGCTATACTCCAGCTGCCGTCCCCAAGACGGTCTTCAATAATTTGTCGATGAGGCGGCCAGCTACTGACCTCGTCGACGATATTACGAGCTTCTTCGGGGACGTTGTCGAAAAAGTCGTCGTAGGAAGCCTCATCAAGGCGGATATAAGGGTTTTCGCTGAGTGCTTTGAGCGCGGCACCGCATTTTCCTAGAATGAGAGATATCGCTTCGGGGCTAACGTTGGCCTTCGCAAATATTCGGGGGATATCTTCCAAAATAATGGGGTCAAGATATGCTGCGGCATACTGAGGGTCTGGTTCCATATCGTGGGTGACCGCCACGGAGTACCATACCGCAGCCGACATCATCACGTTGTTGAGAATATTTTCGGTGCGAGTGTTAAAAGTCCAACGTCGTGAAAAAACTGCGCGACGAATCATACTAGGAGATTCTTCCGGGAAGAGCGTTGCAATTCGATGACAGGCTTCTTCCTTGGACCAGCCAGAATCAGCAAGTTCTTCAATCAACGGCGAGTAGTGAGAGAGAAAACGGTGATAGTCCTCGTTACTTGCCATAATGAGATATTTCCTTAAACTCCGGTATTAGTCTGCGTCGGTAAAAATGTGTACATAGTTTCGTTATCAAAATCTAAACACTCAAGAACAAAACTAACAAATATATATACCCGTATTACTTCAATAAACCAAGATTTTCCATGCCTTATTCGATTGAAAAACGAGAAAAAGACTGAACTAATGAGAAACTAGAAGCTATGGATTCACCTCGAACGGACAGACACAAACTCGAAAAAACGCTCGCTGGTGAACTAGGCGCACCTATTTTCGGTGTCAGAGCCAGCATCCGGCTCCTTGATGAAGGCGCCACCGTTCCTTTTATTGCTAGGTACCGTAAAGAACACACCGGCAATATGAGTGACACACAGCTACGTGAACTCAAAGAACGACTTGAATACCTCAGAGACCTAGAACAGCGTCGCCATAAAATCCTTGAACTCCTTGCTCAACGTGGTGTACTCGAAGAATCTTTACAAGCCTCAGTGCTTGCCGCACGCACAAAAAATGAGCTGGAGTCACTTTACGCCCCCTATAAAATTGCTCGACGAACACGTGCACAATGCGCACTTGAAGCAGGGCTAGAACCACTTGTCGACGACCTCCTCGAAGTCCCACTAGCAGAGGCAGAACAAATCGCTCAAGCGTATGTTCGCCCATCTCGTGCAGAAGAACCAGAAGATACTGCTGTACCAGATGCAAAAACTGCACTTGAGGGGGCTCGCGCCATCCTTGAAGAATACGCGCTATATGACCACGAACTGATGGAACAACTCCGTGAACGCTTATGGTCTCATGGCGTCATTAGCTCACGTGTACTTCCGGCGCACAGAGAGCATGACAGCAAATTTAGCGACTACTTTCATTTTTCTGAACCGCTCAGAAAAATACCTAGCCACCGTGTTCTTGCTTTGATGAGAGCCGAGAAAGAGGGCGTCGTTGAGCTTCGTATAGAAATAGCTCAAACCCCAGAATTTTTAAAACAATCAGGTGAAAGCGACCTCGCAAAACTTCGTGCAAGTAGTGAACGTAACGAACAAGAACGTTATACCTATGAGTCTGCTATCGCTTTTGCGTTAGGTATTCCGGTGCAGGTGCTCAACACTGTCAGCGATGAAGACCGTGTTCTTGGATGGTTGGCATCAACAGTACGTTCTACTTGGAAAAATCGTATTCTCCCTCGCCTTGCAACACAGATAAGGGCTCGTCTGCGAGAACACGCCGAAAAATCTGCTATTGATGTGTTCTCATCAAATCTACGAGACCTACTTTTAGCAGCACCAGCTGGTGAACGTGCTGTGCTCGCCTTAGACCCCGGTCTACGCACTGGCGTAAAAGTCGCCGCGTTATCTGCACTTGGGGAGGTGCTCGATACTACTGTTATCTACCCTCATGCCCCTAAAAAACAATGGGCTGAATCGCTGAATACCTTAACTGAACTCGTTAAAGAACATCATCTTGAACTGGTTTCTATTGGTAACGGAACAGCCTCTCGCGACACCGATAAACTTGCCAGCGAACTATTGAGCACCCTTAAAAATGAGGGAATCTCTGTACAAAAAGTTACTGTTTCAGAAGCAGGAGCTTCCGTCTATTCTGCATCTGCTCTAGCAAGCGAAGAACTGCCAGAGCTCGATGTGTCTCTGCGCGGGGCAGTCTCTATCGGACGTCGTCTACAAGACCCTCTTGCTGAGCTTGTTAAAGTAGATCCGCAATCTATTGGCGTAGGTCAATATCAGCATGATATTTCAGCTCATGCGCTACGACGCTCCTTAGACGCAACTGTTGAAGACTGCGTCAACCGTGTAGGTGTATGGGTTAATAACGCATCCGTTGAATTACTTTCTCATGTTGCAGGTCTGAACCGTGCGTTAGCTCAAAATATTGTGAACTATCGGCAAGAACATGGTGCTTTCAAAAACCGTCAGGAACTTCTAAACGTCTCTGGAGTAGGCCCTAAAACCTTTGAACAAGCTGCCGGCTTTATCCGTATTAGGGGAGGAGACGAACCTCTTGACGCCTCTGCCGTTCACCCTGAGTCTTATGGGTTAGCTCGTCGTCTCCTTCAGGATGCTGGGGTACTTGCAGGTGAAGTGATACCGTCGAGTGTTCGAAAAAAGATGGAATTACAAAAATATTTAGATGAGGGTTTCGGCACTCAAACGCTCAACGATATTTTGGATGAACTCGAAAAGCCCGGCCGTGACCCGCGCCCAACGTTTCGTACTGTGCACTTTACTGAAGGTGTCGAAACCATCCATGACGTCAAAGTCGGCATGATTCTTGAAGGGACAGTATCAAACGTCGCTGGTTTTGGAGCTTTTGTTGATATTGGTGTTCACCAAGACGGACTCATTCACGTCTCACAGATGAGCACAAGCTATGTTCAAGACCCTCACCATATTGTACGTTCTGGCGATATTGTACAAGTCCGTGTTACCCACGTTGATACAAACCGTGGGCGTATAGCGTTATCGTTACTGCTTGAAGACGAACCTTCTATTACAAAGAAAAATGCTCGACGTCGGCAACGTCGAGCATAAAAACCCAAATAACCTCTTCTAAATTCTATGAGGTCTTTTGCACTGGCGGAACAGAACCTTCATCCATCGGCACAGAAGGTGATTTCTGCTCACTGTCGAAAGGTACCACTTCGTGTAGTTCTGCTTTTTTGCGAGCCTCGTAACCTTTAAAAACAAAGCGGTCAAGTGCCCAAAATCTAAAGACCATCGCTAGGGCTGTACCGAGAATAGGGCCGGCAATAAAGTCCGCTATTTCTTGAGCCAGAAACGAAATGTTAGGGTACGACAAATGAAATATATAGCGTGATACCCACTGTGGAAGAGCGTTTAACCCAATACCGATGACCGTCACAATAAAGAAGCCTAAGAACTGCTCGAACGTTGGCTTTCCGGAGGAGCCTTGCCACGTCCAACGTGAAGAAAGAATATACGAGACAATACTTGCTATTCCGGTTGCAAAAATAAGAGCTGTTGTCGGTTTTGCGGTAAGAACCGTGTATTTGAGGGCATAGTTAATGACCATGGTAAGCACAAAGCAACCACCACCAACAATGAGAAAACGGACTTTCTCATTCTGAAGAAGCTTAAAAAAACTTTCTTTCATGCCCTCAGCTCTTTTCTTTCATCATGGGCTTTGTTCCATAAAGTCTTAGAACACATCACCTCAAAATAGCATTATTACCTCTCTAAAAGAGGAGTATAGCGCTAAAAAATAGCGTGGTATTAGTTGCAGTTTAACCTCAAAGAGGCAGACGCCCTATGACGTCTGCCTCACCTGAGAAGGTAAAAGCTGCTCTTAGAACTCGATATGTGACGGGTCAGGGCCAATACGCCCATCTGCACGAGTCAATGAGTTAATAGCCTCAATATCGGCATCATCGAGGCGTACCTGTAGAGCCTCAAAGTTGGACACAATTCTTTCTGGCGTGACCGATTTAGGAATAACAACGTTGCCTAACGCTAAATGCCATGCGATAACAACTTGTGCCGGTGTGGCCTGATGCTTTTGAGCGATTTCAGTGATGACAGGGTCACTGAGTAACTGGCCACCTTGACCTAACGGAGACCATGCCTCGGTTAATATTCCAAGCTCCTGATGAACTGCACGCAACTTCTCTTGAGAGAAATATGGGTGCAACTCAATTTGATGGATAGCAGGGGTTACCCCTGTTACCTCAATAATTTCGCGTAATTGTTGTTCGGGGAAATTTGAGACACCGATGGAACGTACTAGTCCACGACGACGCAACTCAATGAAAGCTTCCCACGTCTGAACATATTTTTCACGATGGATAGAAGCCCAATGAATGAGGAGAAGATCAACACTTTTGAGCCCGAGGCGTTCTAAGGATTCTTCACAAGCTCGAAGTGTTTGGTCGTACCCTTGGTCGTCATTCCAAATTTTGGTGGTGACAAAGATATCCTCACGAGCTACGTGGCTAGATGCTAATGCTCTGCCCACACCAGTTTCGTTGCCGTAGATTTTTGCGGTATCGATATGTCGGTATCCGGCATCGAGTGCTAGTTGTGTCACTTCTTCTGCGCGGTCGTTTTCAACCTGCCATAATCCATAACCTAGCTGAGGGATGGTGTGTCCATCATTAAATGTTTTGAGAGGCTGTTGTGCCATCTGATAATCCTTTCGAAGGTGTGCTCAACGGCATCAATCAGAAAACTTTATGCGTAAAATTTTCTGTCTATTCTTTCATCATAGAATTAGTGCCGCCCAAAAATGCTGGTGTTACTTTTCTTTGCGTCATCAGATAATCTTCATCAACGCACCGATAACCCCTGAAAAGATGCGCAAATAGACGGCATAAGACACGGTTAGCCATAGTGTAGTATTTCCCTCATGGCGAAAATTTTTATGGATTTAACGCCGGTCAAAGAACTCCCCGAGTACCGCCGGCTGTGGATTGGTTCTCTCTTTTCTAGTTTGGGTTTCCAAATTACATCAACAGCCGTCACCCTAGAAATTTTTTCGTTCACGCACTCCACCTTCGCCGTAGGGCTTCTCGGCTTTATTGTGGTGTTACCCCTTATCATAGGAGGTCTTTACGGAGGAGTCATTGCCGATAACTATGACCGTCGTAAAGTTTCTTTAACCGCCAGCTGGGGCATGTGGCTCATGACCCTTTTCATTGCCTTGCAATCATGGATCAATCTCCAGAACCAATGGGTTTTGTATACTCTCGTTGCTTTAGAATCATTACTTTTCCCCATTAATCAGGCTGCTCGTGGCGCTATTATCCCTCGAATAGTTCCGCCAAAACTTCTTGCATCTGCCAATGCACTTAATATGAGCGTTGGCTCCTTGGGCATGGCTCTTGGGCCTTTACTCAGCGGTTTATTCATTGCTTCTATCGGATATAACTACACATACCTTGTTAACGTTTTTGCTCTACTGGTCAGTATCTGGGCGCTATATAAACTTCCTACAGTCCTTCCTGAACACGATGAAAAAACACCAAAGGTTCGTGGTCTTCGCTCCGTAGTAGAAGGCTTTTATTTTGTACGGCGCACCCCCGTCATTGCGATGACGTTCATCGTTGATTTGATTGCGATGATATGTATCCAAGCCCGTCCTCTCATTCCGGCTCTAGTGCTCCTCTCCTTTGGTGGTGGAGACCTTGGCGCCGGTGTGCTCTTCTCAGCTGGCGCACTAGGGGCTTTTATTGGGGTCACTTTTTCGGGGTGGCTATCAGCTATACAACGCCGTGGAGCTTTCCTCACAATGAGCTATGTGTTGTGGGGGATAGGATTCGTTTTCTTCGGCACAATTGCATTCTTCTTAGAAGGACGCTCTCCGAGCGAGTCCTTGCACGAAAACCTGTTACCTCTTGTCTGTGCTTCTTGCGCGTTAGCGGTAGCAGGCTGGGCAGATGGTGTAGGCGGTATATTCCGTTCTACTATCATTCAACAAGAAACCCCCGATAGGCTTCGCGGACGTCTTCAAGGTATCTTCATCATGACCCTTGCTGGTGGGCCTAACATCGGTATTGGTGTGATGGGTCTGGGAGCTGCACTATTTGGTACCTCAATGACAGCCATCATTGGTGGTGTGATATGCGTTGGTGCTATCGTGCTAGCGACATACTGGAAACCAGCTTTGTGGAGATATCCAACCGAAAATACTCTTGAACAATAATGAACGATAACTTCCCTTGTATTCTTGGGGTAGTAGCTTATTGGACAGATATAAAGAAAAGAGATCCTCATGGCTGGCGGGCTAGTTGCGCTCCTAGACGACATCGCAGCATTAGTAAAACTCACAGCGGCAAGCACCGACGACATCGCTGCCGCAGCCTCTAAAGCAAGCGCTCGCGCTATTGGTGTTGTTGTTGATGATACTGCTGTTGTTCCCCAATATCTGAACGGGGTAGAACCTCGTCGTGAGCTACCTATTATTCGTAAAATTGCGGTTGGTTCTCTCCGGAATAAGCTATTTTTTATTCTTCCACTGATTATCTTTTTGAGTTGGTTATGGCCAGCGTCATTAACTCCGTTGTTAATGTTAGGTGGTCTGTACCTCTGCTTTGAAGGTGCTGAGAAGATACTAGAGTTATTTCATCCGCACTCAGCAGAAGAGACCGAAACCCCCGCTATTATTGCTGGGGAAGAAGCCGAGAAAAACGTTATTTCTGGGGCGATTAGAACAGACTTCATTCTCTCTGCCGAGATTATGGTCATCGCCATGAACACTATTGCTCATGAGGGAACGTGGGCTATTCGTATTATCTCCCTCATCGTGGTGGCGGTGCTGATTACTCTACTTGTCTACGGTGTTGTTGCCGTACTCGTGAAGATGGATGATGTCGGCTTAGCGCTCATGCGCCGTGAATCTTCTATGACACAGAAAATAGGCGCTGCGCTCGTGTCAGGAATGCCTCTTGTGATGAAAGGTATTTCATTACTTGGTACTTTTGCGATGCTTTGGGTGGGCGGGCATATCGTCTTGAGCGGTTTAGCAGATATCGGTTTTCACGCCCCAGAACACGCGGTTGAATACCTTGTTCATGCTCTCACCTCGTGGAGTTCCGGTACTCTTCTGAGCGTGCTTGCATGGTGCGCTGAAACATTTTTTGCCATGATCTTTGGTCTGTTATGTGGCGGTATTGTGGTTGTTACAACGCACTTCTTCTCATCGCTACGAGGTACTCAATAGTTCTCGGATATGTTCTGCTGTCATCTTTTCGCTAAAGAAATCTCCATCATCAACAACAGCGTCGAAGAGTGCAGACTTATTTTTTTGTAATTCCATAACTTTTTCTTCAATGGTTCCCGCAGCAATAAGCCTGTAAACCATCACATGTCTGGTCTGCCCAATACGGTGGATTCTGTCGATGGCTTGTTGCTCTGCTGCAGGGTTCCACCACGGGTCCATCAAGAAACAATAATCTGCTGAGGTGAGGTTAAGGCCGAACCCTCCCGCCTTGAGAGAGATGAGAAAGACGGAGCTTTCTCCTCGCTCAAATTGTTCGATAACTTTTGCGCGGTCTCTTGTCGAACCGTCAAGATAGCAGAATTCAATATTCTGTTCTTCTAAATCTTTTGCGATGGTTTTAAGGTAGCTGGTGAACTGGGAGAAAATCAGTACACGGTGTCCCTGAGAGAGAACTTCTGGCAGATACGACTGAAGGTACTCTAGTTTTGATGAGGTAATGTGCGAGTACTCTTCGTCGACTAGATGAGGTGCTAGCGCCATCATGCGTAGTTTTGTTAACGAACGGAAGACCGTAAAACGGTTTTTGTCCATATCTTTGAGCAGTCCCAGAACTTTTTTGCGTTCTTGTTGTAGGAGCATATCGTATACTTTACGATGCTCTGGGTTAAGAGCAATGGGCATTCTTTGGTCTGTTTTATCTGGTAGCTCTGTGGCAACAAGTTCTTTCGTTCGCCGGAGAATCAGCGGGCGTATCCGTTGCCGTAACTGTTCGAGTTTTTCGTGGTCTTTGCTTTCAGTGATGGGTTGTACGTAATAGTCTTTGAATTTTCGTGCACTGGGGAATAGACCTGGTGCCACGAGAGAGAAAATAGACCATAACTCCATGAGGTTGTTTTCCATGGGTGTTCCGGTGACGGCAAGTTTGAAACGTGCAGGTATTTTTCGTGCTATTTGGTGTGCTTGAGTCCTCGCATTCTTAATGAATTGCGCTTCATCAAGAATGACCCCGTTCCACGGTGTTTCTTGTGCGTAACTGTTAAAAGCGTTGGAATCTAGTCGTAGCAGAGTGTATGAGGTGATAACGACTTGTGCCTGACCGATACGTTCTGTGAGTGTTTGTTGCGATTTTGCAGTGGATGTGGTGATGGCGGCGACTTCAAGTTCTGGTGCGAAGCGTTCTAATTCTTGTACCCAGTTGGGAACAACAGAGGTGGGGGCAATGATGAGGAAAGGAGCAAATGATGGGGTGCTGTTATTGAGCTCTTCGACCCATTGTTCATAGGCTTTGAGCATCATGGAAATAGTTTGTAGTGTTTTACCAAGCCCCATGTCATCACCGAGGACGGCTCCAAGGCGGTGTTTCCACAGGAAGTAGAGCCATTGGTAGCCTTCTTCTTGGTAGGGGCGTAGCTGTGCTTGGAGTGTTGCTGGAGTCGGTACGTTATCGCTACTGTCTTTGTCGCTGAGGAGGCTGTGAATATTTTCTTGCCATCCTTGGCATGATTGTGTGGTGGTGGCAAGATCTTCGAGTTCTTCCCACATCCCTAATTGGTGTTTGTTGAGGCTAAGTGGTTGGTCTGGTTCTGAGAAGTCTTCTATTTCGGCTAGTAGTTGACGTAGTTTGATAAATTCTGGTCGGTTGAGGGGATAGTAGTTGCCATCACCGAGAAGGATGTGTTTTTTCCCCGCGTTGAGTGCCTCAAAGATCGTAGAAAATGATACGGTCCATTGACCAATGGTGACGATAATTCCAAGGTCAAACCAGTCTTGGGTGTCGCTTGGTTCAACTCTCATCTGGATTTCGGGGGTAACGTCCAGTTCTGTGAATTGAGGTTCTTGTCCATGAGTTTGGATGCGGAGTCCACGAACATTGCGGTATTGGGGCAGTATCGATTCGGTGAGTTGTTGAACATCCCAGTCGTAGAAGTGTTGTTCTGTGAGCTGTAATGCGGGGTAGATATTTTTGAGTTGCGCGAGGATTGTATTTTCGTAGTTTTTATCGCGCTGTTCATAGATGTCTAATAAGGTGCTCTGTACTGGGAAGTATTCGAGGTTGCTTTCATCTCGTGTGTTCTTGAGCGGGTCTTTAGGGTATTCCCATTCCCAGCGGGTGTGGGCGTGGGGTGTTTGTTCGCTGTCGAAGTAGACGTGAAGAATTAGCTCTGGTTGTTGCACTTGGGGTGGTTGTATCGTTGCGTCGTTGGTGCAGAAGCTGATATTGCGTGTGAGATATGGGTAGAACTCTTGATAGAAACTATTGATATCTTGTGAGGGGATTTCGATATGTTCTTCTCGGATAAGGGTTTCTGCTGCGCCGTTGAGTGTTTCTTTCAGGGGAATGAAAATGAGGTCGGCTGCGGCGTATCGGTCGTTGAGACGTGTTGGATTGATGGCGCTAGGTAGGGTTGTTTCCCAATGTTCAGCTTGTGCTGTGGCTTTGTAGTGTTCTTGTGCTTTGTGCCCGAGGGCAATGAATCCGTTGCGGGGCTGGCCTATTGGGTGGCAGTAGTATGCGAGGAAGGCATTTTCTCCTGTGGTGAGTGTTGGTGTGATGCGTAGACCGTCTTTGTAGCTGTGAAGTTCTGCTTTTAGCGTGGCTTCTTCGGTGTGCGCCGTAGTGATGGGTGTTCCCTCTAACAGGATGGGCAGTGCTATTTTTTCTGCTTTTTTGAGTACTTTCCATAGTAGGGACGAGTTAACCGTAGAAAGTGTTACCCAATCGCGGTGGGAAGTATACGCTGATTGCCAAGGTCTGATGATGGAGTAGAACTCTCGCAACCATCGTTCGTGTTCGGGTCGGAGGGCGTGGCTGCTTGTCTTTCCGGTGTAATCTTTTTGGAAGTGTTCCCAGTTGATGCCGTCTTTAATCCAACGGTTGTTTTTACCTTGGACGAGTGGGCGTGCTTGTAGGGTGATACGTGGTGTTTTGTGTTGACCGCTACCGAGTGCGAAGCGGGAGTTAACGTGCATTTTGAGGTCGAGAGCGGCGATGGTATTGCTGTTATTTTCGTAGGGTATCCGGTGATGCTGCGCCAGTGTTTGTGACAGTGTTCTGCGCCATGTCGACATTTTTTGTTGTTCTGCTAGCTCTTGTGCAGTAGTGATTCCGTGGTGTTTGAGCTGTTCTTCGCTGAGTCCGTCTGTGACGCGTTGAGTGGAACTTTGAGCTTTGCTAACTTTTTCGGCTCTTTCGATGGCGGTGAGCATGATGGCTACGGAGTGTTTGCAGTCGGTGCGTACTGGGCAGGTGCATCGTGCGGAGAAAGCGAGGGATCCTTCAACCTGTTCTGCGGGGAAGACAATTTTGCTGAGGTATGGGTCTGTTGCGTCGCCGTAGGTTGTTCCTGTCAGGATGTGTGCTTGGGCGTCGTAGGAGTATCGGGCGACTTTGCCTTCTTGCATGTATTGTTTTCCGCGCAGGTAGGTGCGGTGTCCTACTTGCTGGATAATTTTTGCTGCGCTGACGGGGATTCTGGGGAAAGCTGATGGTGCATTCACGGTGGTTGTATCCTCTGCTGGCAGGGTGCATATATGTTCTAGGTTACCGGATGAGCTTGCACCAAAGCTGGTGTAGCCTAAATCTCTCAAATATTTTGGGTTGAGCTCTTTGTTTTTTGTGGTGGTTGCGTTATTCTGGATTCAGCTTCAAGAGTTTCAACTGATAAGCTCCGACTTTAGTTGAACGCCAACCCCATGTTCACGGGTGGCTCGGATGACGAAGCGGTTCGTATTCGCGTCATAGTACGCAGGCTGGTACGGACAAGAGCACTTCGAAAGGAAAGCGCATTCAGCGCAGTTGTATCATGCACAACACCGCTCGCCCTCAGCACAATATTCAACCTGTTTCTTCTGCTCAAACTCGTGGCGGTTACGCTGCCGTAAGCATTCAAGATTACACTCGTATTTCCCATGAGCGTTCTGAGTTTCTTAACTTTTTGCTCTCTCCTAATCCGCACGGTATCCCTAACCAGGAATACGGTATCTTACAAGCAGCATGAGTATAAGAGGACTACTTCTAGACTCTGATGTACTAGCAGAGATTCGCAAAGCCACACCACATCCGCAGGTCGTTGCGTTTCTTCGCCGTCGCTCATATATGGTGATGTACATATCAGCACTTAGCCTAGGCGAACTTAAAGGGCTTTACCCCTACCCTGAAACAGAGCGGTGGGTTAACGAACTTCTCGAACGTTTTAGCGGGCAGGTCCTCGACGTTGATACGAACGTATCTTTGGCATGGGCCGGTCGCCAAATTCGTGCTGAAGAACGCCCCTCACCAGAAGGCCCTTATACGCCATTGCCTACCGCCGCACTTGAAGGGCTCATGGCTGCTACCGCTGAAGTGCATCAGCTAGAAATAGTTTCTTCTAAAGCAGATATTTATCGTCGCTGGGGAGTCCCTGCCGTTAATCCGTTGCATGAAAACACCGCGCGAGGACTATAAACACTGTGTCTTTTGCATGATCTTAAGATGTAGGCTGTGATGAGCTTAGCGTCTTGACCGGCATACATGGTATGGTTCAGTGGGGTGCACGCGGTGAAGAAAATCCTTGGTTTATGTCTCATTTGGATGAGAAAAGCTGTGTGAACTTCAGAGTTCAATAGAGTTCATGACAAGATAAAAGACGATGAAAACCAGCGTGATGAAACCTCAACAACGTTCGATACCGATGCCCCTCTGGCTACAGGGGGTTGTCGAACTCTTTCGTACTGCCTTCTACTCTTGCTTTGCTGTAGTGCTACTACTGGGTGCCGTATGGTTTACCGGCGGTTTTGAACAGCGTGACCTCTACGCTATGGCAGTTTTAGTTAGCCAAATGTGGCTTCTAATCCATGGGGTTCCTCTTCATCTGAACATCTCTGCCCCGTATGGAGACACCCCCGATATTCAGGGGACGATGAGCTTTATCCCGTTGGGTTTAACGCTGATACCCTTATGGTTATGTTTCCGTTCAGGACGAGTCTTAGCTCAAGCATCTCGTGAGGGACAATTCTGGATACCAACATTAACCGGAGCTATCACTTATAGTGCCTGTGCTGGGGGCTTGAGCCTTTTGACAACAGATACTGCTGCGGTAGCGTACCCGGTAGCTTCTGCACTTGTACCGTGTTGGGTCGTTTTATCAGGGCTTATTCTTGGTGGCTGGTACGAGTCTCGTTCTTTGGCGAGAATGATCGGTGTTAACGCTGCAGAATGGGTTGCTCAGTTTAGCCAGTACTCACGTTGGGCGGGTTCTTATGTTTGGACGGTTCTTCGCGCATCAATCGTGGCAGTTCTTGCGTTTATTGGCTGTGGAGGGCTATTACTGAGCTTGTCTTTGCTCTGGCATTGGAGCGATGTCGTCACAATTTATCAATTGCTTGATGCTGGTGCTATCGGCGATACGGCTTTGACCTTTTTACAGCTTGGTGTTATCCCTAACGTAGTTTTTTGGGCGATGTCTTGGAGTGTCGGAGCTGGTTTCTCATTGGGAGAACATACCTCCGTAAACTTCTTTGAACACTCTACTGGTGTGCTCCCCGCTTTCCCTCTTCTGGGTGCCTTACCAACGGTCAATGAGCCGTGGAGCTATATTGCTATTGCGGTTCCTGTGCTGTGCGGTATTGTTGCTGGCTGGTGGTTCTTCCGCGCCGGCGAAGACCATCTTGATGAGTGGCTTTCTCTTAAAATTCCTTTCCGCTGGATTTCTTTGCCACTATCAACTTTTGCCTTAGCTATCTTTGTTTCTATTCCTGCCGGCATCATTTTGGCGTTATGCGGTTGGGCATCGCGCGGTTCTCTTGGTATGGGACGTTTTACTGATTTAGGGCCAGATGCTTTATTATTTGGTGCTTTATCTGCCGGTTGGATTGCTTGTGGCGTGATGATGGGATCGGTGATGGCCCCTATCTTCCATCGTGGCGCTATTACTGAGCTTGAGCGTTTTTCTGAGCTAAAGAACGACCGTGAAGAGCGCCGTCGTCGTAAACGTCTTGCCCGCGAGCAGAAAAAAGCACAACGTCGAAACTCTCGTCAGAATTCTGCTATCGCAGAAGTTGAAGAACAGCATGATGAAACCAATAAGCCTTCTTCCGAGGCTGTGCGTCGTCTCTTAGAAGACTCTGATGGACCGTTATCGGATATGACGCTATCTGAGGTGGCTCAAAAAGAGGAGCAAAAAACTGCTGATTTTGAATCTGTCGTAGCCCAAAACTTACGATTGTTTTCTGATATCGAAGAGGAAAACCTCGAGGCTCAGACAGAGGCTTCGTCAACTGAAGATGACGTATCGAAACAAAAAAATGATACTGCAGCCGATCAGGTAACTGGAGATAAGGATTCTTCTGAAGGGAAAACCCTCACTCACTTTAAACATGGGCGAGTCATACGCCGTCCAAAAACTCGACGTCGTTCTTCGTCGCAGTCTGATGACTCTTAACGCTTTTTGGGCACAGAGCTTTTGGCGTTCTGAGGGTGTGACAAAACCTCACTTAAATAATTGAGCTGATGGGATGTATCTAGAGCATCATCAAATGTGCTTGAAGACAATACCTTGAGGTTTTATCTTGAAGTTTATTGTGGGGGTTGTTTGTCCCAGTCTAATCGCTCTACAACCACCACCATGAGTACTGCTACCAGTACCCCTATAACTCCCGGTATAACTGCCCATATCGGCTTTATTTGAGTAAGGACCCTAAAAGATTATCTTCTAAATCAGCTTTACACTGCTCCTGCCGGACAATAGTCAGAGCATGACGGGTACAATCTGCAAACTGGTTTGTTTGGTCCATAAAAATTATTTGTATTGCGGTGCTAAACATGAGCACTAACGCAATCACCATAAAGAATGTGAACGTCACATACGTGCCTGAGGACGCACGTGCCCGAGCAATATACGTCATGCCCCAAACAGCGCTGATAATCATCCCTAACTGAAAAGACACTGCTGCAATAAGCCACCACCCGCTATACGAGGAGAACACAAACCCTAAAAGGCCAAAAGCAATGCTCAAACGATGACAGACGTCAAGACGCTGCTTTGCGTCTTGAACCATGGGGGAGGACTCATTCTCAGGAAGCATAGGCTGTACAGACATACTCTCTAGGATACCTGCTCTGAGAGATTTGAGGGATTCCTCGCGCCTGCTCTCTCATGCGCAAAATACTTTAAGTCATATAAATAATTGAACTATTAGCTTCGCCACAAGGTGGGGTACACTGTGAACCATGCGTATTGTGGTGATGGTCTCTGGGTCAGGGACAAACTTACAGTCCATCATAGATGCTGTTTCGGCAGGCACCCTCACGGTGGATATTCTTGCTGTCGGTGCAGATAAACCGTGCCGTGGTATCGCACGAGCCCAAGAGAACGGTATTGAAACGTTCCTGTGCGAACCACATCATTATTCTTCTCGCGAGCAATGGAACCGTGCCCTTGAAGAACACCTCACCCGATATAACCCTGATCGTATCGTCTTCGCTGGCTTCATGCGCATCGTGGACAAACAACTTGTTGAACGATTCGCCGGACGTATCATCAATACCCACCCTGCTCTCTTACCCTCTTTCCCCGGAGCACACGGGGTACGTGACGCCCTCGCCTATGGGGTTAAAGTCACTGGAATGACGGTTCATTTAGTTGATGCAGGGGTGGATACCGGAACTATCCTTGCTCAAGCTCCTGTCTTTGTGGAAGATACAGACACCGAAGAAACCCTTCACGAGCGTATCAAAGTCAAAGAGCGGGAGTTACTTGTGAACACTCTTGAACAGATAAGCCACACTCTACGTTCTTCGCAGAATGCCACGGAGAAAACCACTCCTGAAGAACATACACCCCCGCTTTTATAAGCGCCGGTGCCACAGATGTAGATACCTCATCACTGGTATCTAGCCCGTGGGCCGGGGTTGAAAACGGCTCAAAATAACACCTTTTACCCAGACAAAAAATTGGAGTATTTGTGAGCCTTACTCAGCTAGATCGTGTCCCCATCAAACGTGCGCTCATCTCTGTCTACGACAAAACTGGATTAGAAGACCTTGCACGTGGACTACACCAAGCCGGTGTATCACTCATTTCAACAGGTTCTACCGCAGCGACGATTGCTTCTGCTGGCGTACCAGTAACAGAAGTATCTGATATTACCGAGTTTCCCGAATGTCTTGAAGGTCGCGTCAAAACTCTTCACCCGAGGATTCACGCAGGTATTCTAGCTGACCGTCGGAAAGAAGAACACCGACAAACTCTAGAAGAGCTGAGCATCGAACCTTTTGACGTTGTTATCGTTAACCTTTACCC
This sequence comes from Rothia sp. P13129, assembly GCF_048512865.1. Taxonomy (NCBI): domain Bacteria; kingdom Bacillati; phylum Actinomycetota; class Actinomycetes; order Micrococcales; family Micrococcaceae; genus Rothia; species Rothia sp. P13129. Next base: position 1,363 of record NZ_JBLXYA010000012.1, on the reverse strand, counting down.
TTTTGCGCAAACCGTTGCTTCTGGCGCTGACCACGATGCTATTATCGAAAAAATCGATATTGGTGGTCCTTCCATGGTGCGTGCAGCCGCAAAAAACCATCATTCAGTAGCTGTTGTCGTCGACCCCCAACGCTATGATGACGTCATTAACGCAGCCCAAAACGGTGGATTTACTTTAGCTGAACGTCGCCGTCTTGCCTCAGCTGCTTTTGCACATACCGCCACTTACGATACCGCTGTAGCAACATGGACAGCCGCCCAGCTAGAAGGCTCTGAGAACGCCCAATACTGGCCACCTTTTGCGGGACTATCCTTTGAACGTTCAGAATCTTTACGCTATGGAGAGAACCCTCACCAGCAAGGAGCTCTTTACGTAGACCCCGCTAGCGCCCCCGGCATTGCCCAAGCTGAACAACTCGGCGGTAAAGCAATGAGCTATAACAACTACGTTGATGCTGACGCCGCTCTACGCACCGCCTATGATTTCGATGAACCCGCAGTAGCTATTATTAAGCACAATAATCCTTGTGGCGTGGCAATTGCACCACCACAAGCTGAAGACCCTATTGCACAAGCTCATATGAACGCTCACGCCTGTGACCCGGTGTCTGCCTATGGCGGTGTTATTGCAGCAAACCGCGAAGTGACCGCACAGATGGCGCAGAACATCAAAAACATTTTTACCGAAGTAATTGTTGCACCGTCCTATAGTGCAGATGCTTTAGAGATTTTACGGTCTAAGAAGAACCTACGTATTCTCGAACTGCCTCAGAACTATACGCGAAGCACCATCGAATACCGTCAAATTTCTGGTGGCGCATTATTCCAAGATGCAGACCAGTTACAAGCTGAGGGTGATACGCCTACCGCGTGGACTCTCGTTGCCGGTCAACCTGCCGATGAACAAACCCTCAAAGATTTGAGCTTTGCTTGGCGTGCCCTACGTTCTGCAAAATCAAATGCTATCCTTCTAGCTCATCAAGGTGCTGCTGTCGGTATTGGCATGGGGCAGGTAAACCGTGTAGATTCTTGTAAACTTTCGGTTGAACGCGCTAACACTCTTGCCGATAATGCTGAACGCGCTCGCGGTTCAGTTGCTGCCTCTGACGCCTTTTTCCCTTTCGCTGATGGTCTACAGGTGCTCATAGACGCTGGTGTTCGTGCGGTTGTTCAGCCTGGTGGCTCTATTCGTGATGAAGAAGTCATTGCTGCCGCTGAATCTGCTGGTGTGACAATGTACTTCACTGGCAGCCGTCATTTCTTCCATTAAGAAGAATAATTTCAGAGAATCTGTTCTCTGATAAGGGAGAGATACTAAGAGGGGTGTGGTTGATAAAAAAATTTATTTAACACACCCCCCGGA
>NZ_JBLXYA010000011.1:0-73411 GCF_048512865.1 Rothia sp. P13129 | reverse complement strand
CCAACAGAGAGACTAATGGCTCAAAGCGTTTTTAAACCACCCCGTGATAGAAATTGGGTGAGTAATCGCTGTACCTACCACCACCGCATGAGCACCTGCATCAAGCGCTTCACGCGCCTGCGCCGGAGTATGAATACGGCCCTCAGCAATTAGCGGGACGTCAAAACCTGCTTCTGCAATCGAACGTAGCAGCTCAAGATCAGGGCCATCAGTTTTTGCGCGAGCATCGGTATAACCAGCAAGAGTAGTACCAATAAAATCAGCACCAGCCTCAACAGCTGCCTTAGCTGCTTCAAAGCTATCGCAATCAGCCATAACTAAGGCATGAGAACGTTCATGAACACCACGAATAGTCTCTGCTAAAGATAACCCATCAGGACGTTCACGAGTTGTTCCATCGAGAGCAACAATATGAGCCCCAGCATGAGCAACACTCAACGCATGGTTAAGCGTAGGCGTAATAAAAATATCTTCATGTCCGTCTTTCCACAGCCCAATCACCGGAACTTCAACGGAATTACGAGTGAACTGAATATCAGCGATACCCTGAACACGTACAGCTGCCGCCCCTCCAAGAACAGCAGAAGCGGCAACTTGAGCTGTCGTTTGAGGCTGACGCATGGGCTCCCCAGGATATGCCTGACAAGAAACAATGAGCTGACCTTTAAGAGACTCAACCAGTTCAGAAGCAGTAAACATGAAAACTCCTTATCGAAAAATATGGCGATAACTACGCTAATGAAGAACGATGAATAAGTGAAGCTGCGCCAATGAGAGGAGCATCAGAACCAAGCTCTGCCAAAACGATAGGAGTGCTCTTCGCCTGACCTAAAGCAGCTTGAGCATAAGAATCAAGAAGAGCTGTCCACCAGCGGTCACCTAAATTAACAACACCGCCAGAGACAACAATCAGATGAGGATCAAAAATAGTAGCAAGGTCGCCCAACGCAATTCCAGCAGCTTGACCAGCAAAAATAATAGCTTCTTGAGCTAGCTCATCCCCTTGTTGAGCACGCACAGAAACTTCTTTCGTATCCGGTGCCGGAGCACCACCTAGCGCAAGATATTTACGAAGAACCGCAGGCCCAGCTGCAACAGCTTCAACATGCCCACGACCACCGCACGGGCAATCCAAGCCAACAGCTAGAGGAGAAGAAAAATGTCCGGTATGACCGGCAAGAGAATGAGCACCGCGCATGAGCTTGCCATCTTCAATGTAGCTTCCACCCACACCAGTACCGAACGCCATCATGAGCGATGAGGGCGCTTGAGCCGCAGCACCAAGCCACGCTTCGCCTAACGCATGGGCATGAACATCATTGACAGCACGCGTCGGTAAAGAGGTCATTGACTCAACGATGGACGCAAACTGAACGCCCGTCCAGTCTTTAATAACGTTGGCGGCGGTAACAACAGTGCCGTTCTCATCAATAACACCAGCTGAGCCTATACCGACACCGGCAACATCCCAACCATGAGAACGAGCATAAGAAATGTGTTCCAACACAGCCTCAGCGGTGTGCTCGGCAAGAGCCACACCGCCAAGCTGAGCAAGGGTAGGAATCTCCGCACGATGCAAAACAGCACCGCGCTGATCAACAATTCCGAGGGCGGTTTTTGTGCCACCTAAATCAACCGAAATTGCGACGACGGTGCTGTTTTCCACGATGATTCCTTTACCTTGCAATGTGTGTGTTGGTTTATATTCTGTATCTAAAAGCTAGAGCCTAAAGCAACCCAGCTTCAACGAGAATGCCACGAATACGTTCAGCTTCAGTATCGTTGAGAGACTCCATCGGGGTGCTCATACGACGTGAAGAGATAACGCCCATTAACTCAAGAGCAGTTTTGAACGCTCCAAGGCCAGCTGCACCACCAGAAACACTGGGGGTTGTGACATTGACAATCCTGAAAAGCTGAGCCAGACGGTCTTGTTCCGCCTTAGCTTGTGCCCAGTCACCGGCACGAGCTGCCTCGTAAAGGCGAACATATCCAGCAGGATCAACGTTGCCCAAACCAGGTACCATACCTGCAGCACCAGAGAGCATTGCACCATCACAGACCACTTCGTGTCCAGTGAAGAGGCTGAAATCTTCAAGATCTGCAGTCTCGAGAGCTAGTAGGCGGAAGGAAATATCATCGTTAGAAGAATCCTTCACACCAGTAATTACGCCTTCGCGAGCAAGCTTCGCAAGCAGACCAACAGGTAGTTTCTGCTTAGTACGTACAGGAACGTCGTAGGCAAAAACAGGAACGTCTACTGCTGCTGCAATCGCACGGAAATGACGCTCTTCTTCATGAAGATTATCAATAGCGTAATACTGGCTTGTGACAACGATAGCGTCGCCACCGATAGCCAAAAGACGCTGAGCTTCGTCGATAACGCGAGCAGTGGTCTGCTCATTGGTACCAATGATGAGGGGGACTCGTCCATCGATAGCTTCAACGCAAGTACGTAAGACAAGTTCACGCTCAGCGTTAGTCATATAAGGAACTTCAGAAGAAGAACCGAGAGCGAAGATACCGCTGACACCACCGGAGATAAGGTGCTCAACAAGACGTGAGATGGAATCGGTGTCGATGTCACCTTCTGCAGTGCGAGCGGTGAGCAAAGGAGGAATGACTCCTGAAAAGGTCATGATAAATAATCCTTAGAAAAAATTATTGACTAAATAACGTGTTCTTTTTAGACGTGAAGCAAGGTCGGTGCCGCACCCAAAAGAGTGCGTGTGTAGTCCTGCGAAGGACGGTCAAAGACTTGTTCCGCGCTACCTTCTTCAACGATGCGTCCCTTATTCATAACGCAGATACGGTCAGAGACGTATCGAACGGTCTGAATATCGTGGGAGATGAAAACCATTCCCAGATAAAGTTCACGCTTGAGGTCGCTCAAAAGGTTAAGTACCTGCGCGCGAACAGAAACGTCCAACGCGCTGGTAGGTTCATCTGCCACAATCACTTTGGGTTCAAGAGCTAACGCACGAGCGATAGCTACACGCTGGCGCTGACCACCAGAAATTTGAGAGGGCAAAGCTTCAGAAGCTGACACCGGTAGACCGACTAAATGTAGAAGTTCACGTACTCGACGGTCTCGTCCACTTTTATCACCGATGCCGTGCACATCCAGCGGGTCTCGGAGAATATCTTGGATTGTCATACGAGGGTTCAACGCGGTAGCTGGATCCTGGAAGACAATCGAGATATCCGAACCGAAATCATGTCGTAGTGCAGCGTTTCGTTTGAGAGCACTCTTGCCCTTGAAGAGAACATCTCCGTCCGTTGGTTTTTGAAGACCCACGATAACTGACGCCAAAGTAGACTTACCGCATCCAGACTCGCCGACGAGACCGATTGTTTCGCCGCGGCGAACTTTCAGAGAAACACCATCAACAGCTTTGACGATATTTGGTTTGAAGATACCACCAGTACGGGAACGGTGGTGAACTTTGACATCTTTGAGCTCGATGATGGTCTCACCTAGACGGGCTACTGCCTTACGCCCAACAGTGTTGAGCAGTTCTGGGTGAGCGTCAGCGTTGTTGCTGTTTTCGTTGCTCATGACTGTGCTCCTTGTTGTGCTTGTGCGTCTTCTGGTAGGTGAGAAGCCCAGAAGTGGTCGTCTTCTCCAGGGACTGGAACGAAGACAAGCTTCTGATGAGGATCTGCATCTTCACGTAATGAACGAGGTGCAAAACGGTCACCAACAGCGAAGTCGCCAGGGGAGGGGACTGTACCAGGAATCTGGTAGAGACGTTCAGAACCGGATTCGATAGAGAGGACCGATCCTAGAAGTCCACGAGTGTACTCGTGCATAGGGTTCTTCAGAAGCTGTACGGTTGCACCAGCTTCTACGACCTGACCTGCGTAGAGGACAGAGATACGGTGCGCTACCTGTGCAACAAGTGCGAGGTCGTGGCTCACGAAAATCATCGCGAATCCTAGCTGTTCACGGAGCTCATTGAGCAAATCAATGACCTCAGCTTGAACAGTAACGTCCAGAGCAGTCGTTGGCTCATCTGCAATAACGAGTTTGGGTGAACGAGATAGCGCCATAGCGATGAGTACGCGCTGACGCTGACCACCAGAAAGCTCGTGCGGGTACGAGTTGAGGGTTCGGATGGGGTCAAGCTTCACCAAGCGTAGAAGCTCTTCAGGTGACTTACGTCCGCCACGGCTGGTGAGCTGTTCCATCTGATCTTTGATGAGCATGGAGGGGTTCAACGAGCTAAGAGCGTCTTGATACACCATGGAGATGATAGAACCGCGTAGTTTTTCAAAGACAGATTCAGGGGCTCCAACAAGTTCTTGTCCTTCAAAGACAGCAGAACCAGTAATCTTTGCTTTCTTATCGAGCAGACCGATAATTGCCAAAGAAGTAATGGACTTACCAGAACCAGATTCACCAACGAGTCCCATGGTCTGTCCTTCGTACACGGTGAAGGACACTTTATCAACGACTGGGGTGTCGCCGAAACGTTCTGGGAAGTAGATGCTGAGGTCTTTGACTTCAAGGATTACAGGAGCGTTCTTATCTACAACGAAACGGTCGGTACGACGGTTTTCTGCCTCACGAAGTTTGACAAGAACGTTATCTAGTTCGCGTTGTGCTTGAAGGTCGCGGTGCTTGCGAATTTCTGCAAGTTTTGCTTCTGCAAGTTCCTCTTCAGCAGTGATGCCGTTAGCGCCAGCTACTGGGTCGGTATCTTCGATAACGACTTTGCGGCGTAGCTTGGGGTTGACCATTGCGTCTGTCATGCCTTCGGAAAGGACGTTCAACGCAAGAACGGTTAAGAGGATGATGATACCGGCGAAGGTTGTTGCCCACCAACCGCCAGAGAGGATGAGCGCACGACCGTCAGAGATGACGTTACCCCATGAAGGGTTCGGTGGGCGCACACCGGCGGAGAGGAAGGACAAGGACGCTTCGAGGATGATAGCGTCTGCAACCATGACCGTTGCGAATACGAGAACTGGTGCGATGGTGTTACGGACGATATGTTTTGTCAGAATGTAGGGGCGAGCTGCACCCATAACGCGTTCTGCGCGGACGTAGTCTTCGTCCCAAGCAGCAAGTACCTGTGCGCGGACTACGCGAGCTAGCTGTGGAGTGTACACCACCGCGATAGCAATGATGATAGTGGGGATGGAGTTCCCTAGTGATGCCAAGAGCACTGCGGCAAGTGCGATACCGGGGAATGCCATGAAGATATCCATGATGCGCATAATGGTTTCGGAAGCCCATTTGCCGCTGGTTGCTGCGATAGCTCCGAGGATGCCACCGGCAACAAGTGCGACGGCAACGGAACCAAGACCAACCATCAAGGAAGATTGTCCACCGTACATCAGGCGTGAGAAGATATCGCGGCCTTGACGGTCTGTACCAAACCAGTATTCGGCGCTTGGCGGGTCAATGGGCATTCCCGTTGAAGCTAGCGGATTATGTGGGGCAAGCCAGGGAGCCGCGAAGGAGATGAAGATGATAAATACTAAGAACCCCAGGGCGATTTTAGAACCAAGTGGCAACGCTTTGAAGCGAACGCCAGGGGCGGAGAGTCGTTCAGCGAGTCCTCTGCGCACAGTTACACCGTCCTAATTCGTGGGTTGATGAGTAGGTAAAGGAGGTCAACCACAATGTTGACGAGGACGAAGGTCACCGCGATGGTGAGTACTACGCCTTGTACGAGGTTGACATCGTTACCTGTGATACCGGTAAAGATGAGGTTGCCCATGCCGTTGAGAGAGAAAATCATTTCGATCACGACAGCACCACCGAGGAGGTAGCCAATACGCAAACCAAGAACGGTTACGGGAGTAATGAGGGCGTTTTTGAGAACGTTCTTTGTAACGACTTCACGGTAAGGAACACCGTTGCCGATAGCGGTACGAACGTAGTCTTTATCGAGCTCTTCAACCATCGAGGTGCGTACGGTACGGATCAAGGAAGCGCATACGGGTACTGCGAGAGCTACTGCTGGCAGTGTCATATAAGATAGCCATGTTCCAAATCCTCCGCCTTCTGGTGGGGTGCCTCCGGATGGGAAAATTCCTAGGTCAAGTGCGAAGTATTGGATGAGCAAAATACCGAGCCAGAAGGAAGGCGTTGCGATAGATGCCATGGAGAGTACGCGGATGATCTGGTCTGGCCAGCGGTCGCGGTAGAGTGCGGCGATGACGCCGAGCACGAGGGAGACGACTGCTGCGATGAGAACACCGAAGAATGTGAGCTGAATGGTGACAGGAAATGCTGCTGTGATTTGGTCGATGACGGGCTGAGCCGGTGCGGTGGTCATGCCAAGGTCAAAGTGGAGCAGACGCCAGAGGAAGGCGAAGTATTGCACGATGAGAGGTTTATCTAAACCGTGTTCAACGCGATATGCTTCTTTTGCTTCTTGTGAAGCGCCTTCACCGAGGGCGATAGTTGCTGGGTCACCGGGGGTGAATTGCAAGATAACGAAGACGAGGATTGTCACACCCAAGAGCATGATGGGTAGTGCAAGTAGTCTTCTTCCAAGTAGTCGAAGAAAATTAGCCAAGAGAAACTCCCGCATAGAGAATGCGTGTGAAAAAGGTTCGACGGTGACTCCCGTGGTACGGAAATGAAGCAATCCGTACCAATGCCCGGAAGCCACCGCCGATCATGATGTGAAGGAAAAAGGGAAAAACCTTCACAAACCGCTGTGTGGAATAGCGGAGATTACTTAGTCGTTCCTACACCAAGCATGGAGATGCCGGTTGTTGGAAGCGGCTTGAAATCAACGAGTGTTTCCGAATCCCACGCAGTAGGTAGTTTGCGGTGGAATAGTGGGTACAACGGAACGTTGTCAGAGAGCAAATCGAATGCTTTCTTCCACTCTGCTTTGGGATCTGATGAGGTAGTTGCAGCGTTCATGTATTCCTGAAGCTGCTTGTACTGTTCAGTTCCTGACCAGCGGAAACGGTTGGTGGGCCAGGTGTCGCCACGGTACCACCAGGAGAGGAGCAAGTCTACGTCGTTACCGAATACGGAGGGGTCGCCGGGTGCGATGAGAACATCGAAGTTTCCGGTGTCTACGTAGTCGGAGTACAGTGAGGACGATGGTGTAGGCTCGATAGTCGCCTTGATGCCAGCTTCCTTGAGTGATTCTTGGATGAGCTGAACACAGGAAACAACCCAGTCGTGGTCGGTTGAACGCACGGTGAGGGTGAGGTCTTCAACGCCAGCGTCTTTGAGGAGCTTCTTTGCCTTGTCTGCATCGTGGGTGTAGACAGTAGAAGCTTCAACGTAATCTGGGTGGCTCTTCTGCAAGAAGGAGGTTGCAGGTTCTGCGTTGCCAAGCAGTGCAGTCTTGATGACTTTGTCCATGTCGAGTGCGTAGAACAGTGCTTGACGTACTTCAACCTTGTTGAAGGGCTCTTTTTCGCAGTTGAACATCATGAAGAGCAATCCGAAGGACTGTACGGATTCTACGCTAAGACCGGAGGTGTTCTCCAAGACTGCGATGTTGTCGTAAGGTACAGACTCTACCGCCTGAACACGCTTGGACTGGATAGCGGTAACGCGTGCTGCTGCGTCTGAGAGGATGGACCAGTTCATAGCCTTTGCGAGTGCTGGGCGAGGGCCGTTGTACTCGTCGAAGCGCGCGAATTCGATGTGGTCGCCCTTGGTTGCGGAAACGAACTTGTAAGGGCCGGAACCGATGGGGTGTGCACCGAATGCTTCAAAGTCTTTTTCTGCGCTTTCAGGCATAATCTGCATCAAGGAGATGCGGTCAGCGAAGAGCGAGAATGGCTGGTTGAACTTGAACTCTACGGTGGAGTCATCAACAGCGTTGACAGAGTCGATGAAGTAGAGGAACTGTGCAAAGAGGGAGCTCTTGTCAGTGAACTTACCGTAGGTGTAAACAACGTCGGATGCCTTGACAGGGTCGCCGTTGTGGAATTTTGCACCTTCGCGCAAGGTGACGCGGTAGGTGGTGTCGTCAATCTTTTCAGGGTCTGCAGTTGCTAGAGCGTTATAACGCTTGCGGCTTGCAGGGTCTAGACCATAAAGACCTTCAAAGATGTGTATGTTCGCTGCGAGGGGGCCAGCACCGGATGCCTGTGATGGTGCGAAGGTGGTGGAGATATCGTATGCGATACCAGCGGTAATGGTGCCATCTTTGTTAATCTCGCCAGCTTTTGCTCCATCTGCTTTAGCGTCAGAAGAGCCTTTAGAGCCTGAGCCGCATGCTGCGATAGATGCAGCAAAAGCGGTGGCTGCTGAAACTGAGCCTGCTAGCTTGAAGAAGCTGCGGCGAGTCGAGCTGTGCTCGGTGATGTCTTTAAGGTGAGGCATAGTCGCACTCCTTTGTGGACGGTTGTTTTATTGAAAGAACACCCTGACGTAGGATGTCCTACCTGTATTATAGAATAGTAGCCATCTCCCAGATGTGCAACATCAAAGGGGATGTTACTTTCTATAAAAAATATTAGTTTCGTCTAAAATAAGATTCTGGATTTGAGAAGAGGAGCCGTGGTAAAAAACACAAAACCGCAAGTGGGGGCGGTTAAAAAAATTTATGAAGTTAATAGTGTCCCTCATGCTTCACGTGCAAAAAATCGTCAATATCAACTCCAAAACGAGATTATCGAAATAATCCTGCGTGAAAAACTCGTACCGGGAGACCCTCTTCCTACTGAACAACAACTGATTGAAGAGTTAGAAGTTGGGCGTAACTCCCTGCGAGAAGCACTCAAAGTCTTAGAAGGGTTAGGGATTATTGAAGTCCGTCACGGGTTTGGAACATTCGTTGGAGGACGTGTTCTAGAAGCCATGACTCGCGGGCTAACATTCCGCGGATTAACCTCCTTGCATCGTGGCGGTAAAGAAGCGCGAGAACTCACAGATGTTCGTCAAGCCTTAGAGACAGGGTTAATCGCTCTTGCAATACCGTTGATGAGCGATGAACAAATAGCAAAAATTGAGTATGCCGTAACTCAGATGGAACAGGCTGTTAAAGAAGGTAAAGATTGGTCATGCTGGGACAGGGAGTTTCACGCATCGCTTTATGAACCATTGAAGAATGATTTACTTTCAGAACTTTTGGAAGTGTTCTGGATTGTCTATAACGTGATTTCCGTAGAACTAGATGCTGTTGTTCCTGCTAGTCAGAAGCAAGGTGAGTCTTTAGTTGCTGCTCACCGAGACATCCTTAATGCTGTGAAAAAAGGCGATGCAGTGGCTGGAACAGAGCTTATGGCTGCCCATTTTGCTGGCATTCGAGGGCGTCTAACGGCATGGCAAAGAGCTACTCGAGAAGATACTTAAACAAAACTTTTTGCACGTGAGTTCCAGATATTGAGCTTTTGGTGTTAGTGTGGTGCTTATCTTAGATGTGCGCTGTAGCACATATTTAAACATCTATGTCGATGGAGCATTTCAACGATGAAACAACACACTAAGAGCCTTTTCGCACTCTCGCTCATCGCAGCGACCACAAGCACAGGAATCATTCCCGCTTACGCAACACCACAACCGGTCCTACCAGCAACCTCTGGACCGGGCACCTACCAAGAACAAAACCTCGGTGAAAAACTCATCGGAGACTCCGCAACCTACCGCATTCCAGCACTAGCTGACCTCGGAAATAATGTCATCCTTGCCGCATGGGACGGGCGCCCCTACAACGCAGCAGACGCACCAAACCCCAACTCTATTGTGATGCGCCGATCAACAGACGGCGGAAAAACATGGAGCGACATCAGCTATATCGCCAAAGGACACCTCGGCAATGACGGAACCCAAAAATACGGTTACTCAGACCCCTCCTTCGTCGTAGACCGAGAAACCGGAAGCGTCTTCGCCTTCTTCGTCAAATCGCACAACCAAGGATTCTGGGGTAGTACCTACGGAAACGATATGAGCGACCCTGATGTTATGGGCGCAGTCGTCACTGAATCCACTGACGGAGGACTCACCTGGAGCGAACCTCGAGACATCACACCCATCGTCAAACAAGGCGCAGACAAAAACAACCCCCAACCCGGAGACGCCCGAGCTATCTTCGCCACCAGCGGTGAAGGCATCCAACTACGCTACGGAACCTACAAAGGCAGACTCATCCAACAGTTCACAGGAACCGTCAAACAAGCTGCCGGTGGAGAAAAAACCCAAGCGTACTCCGTCTACTCCGACGACCACGGAAAGACATGGAAACGTGGCGAATACGTCGGTATCGAAATGGACGAAAACAAAGTCGTCGAACTCTCTGACGGGAGAGTTATGCTCAACTCCCGTGATTTCGTCTTCTCCGGATACCGAAAAGTAGCCATCTCTGAAGACGGCGGGCACAGCTACTCTGAAGTCACCCTCGACAAACAACTACCCGACCCCAAAAATAACGCCTCAATCTTTAGGATGTTCCCCGAAGCTCCAGAAGGCAGCAAAGACGCCCAAAAACTCATCTTCACCAACTCCAATAACAACAACGGAAACTCCCGCGAAAACCTCACCGCACGAGTCTCCTGTGATGACGGACAAACATGGCCAGGCATCCGACAATTTAAAGACGGATTCGGAGCATATTCCACTGGAACCGCGTTATCAAGCGGAGGATTTGGCGTCCTCTACGAAGCAAGCTATCAAAATGACATACGCTTTGGTGTTTTCGACGAAGACTGGCTCAACGTTGTCTGCGCACCACTTAGCGCAGAAGACATCACCGTCGATGAAAATAGCGTTACGACTATTCCCGTGACAATTACCAACCAAGAAGAACACCCCGTAAGTGGTAGCGTTACCGTCCATGACAACCGCGGATTCACCGCAACAGACGTAAACGTTCCTACCCTTGACGCTGGCGCTAGTACTGTCGTCAATATTCCGCTCACTGCAACCGCTCAAGCACGCAGCGGTTCACTCGATGTTGTCTTTACTGAGGCGCAAGGAAAACAATCACGTTATACCTTCTCTGCACAAGTAAACCGCACCAGTGAAACACCTTTTCAAGTGGTCTTGAGTGAAGGACAAGCAGCTGACCGTGACATCTCAGAAAACCCCTATCACGTAGGAGATGTCGTACCCTACACCTTCCGTGTTACGAACACCAGCGGAGAAACTGTTGATGCCGTACCTACCGGAGGAAATCTCGACCACGGCTTCCTTCCACCCAACGCGCCAAACTGCCGTTGGCGCAACCTCGGCGCTGACGCAACCTATGTTTGTAAAACAGCGGGACACACGGTCACTCAAGAAGACCTTGACCGCGGATACTTTATCCCTGAAATAACTTTTAACGCTGTCTCAACAGCAGACCGCTCTAAAACAGGCGAAAGCACGTACCGTGGCGAACCCGTTTACGTTCGTGCGATCAATCTAGAACCGGCTCTAGACATCTCTGGAACTGTTGCTGGTGATACCAAAGACAGCTATGAAGTCGGCGATGTTATCAACTACCGCTTCACTGTGCATAACACCTCAGAAGGCACTGTTCACTCCGTCCCCATTGCCGGAAACTTTGAGGACGGATTCCTTCCACCCAACGCACCAAACTGCCGGTGGCTCAACCTGAAAGCTGACGCAACCTACCAATGCCATACTGCATCTCACCGCATCACCGAGGAAGACCTAGAACGAGGCTACTTCCAACCAAAAGCCACTTTTGAAGTCACCTCCACAGAAACACAAAAAACCGCTCAGGTTGAATTCGTTGGAGATCAACTCCCCGTACATCAAACGGTAGTTGAAGAGCCTGCAACACCAGAGCCAAGCAAAGAACCAGAGGTGACAACACCATATTTTCGTGATGTTAACCCTGGAGACCTGTTCTATACCGAAATCAACTGGATGGGAGAAAGCGGTATCTCTCGTGGTTGGCCTGATAAAACCTATCGGCCATTAGCACAGCTTGACCGTGCTGCTGTAGCCGCATTTTTCTATCGTATGGCAGGCTCACCAGAATATACGGCACCAGCGGTCTCACCGTTCAAAGACGTGCCGACTGACCATGTTTTCTATAAAGAAATCTCATGGTTAGCAGAACAAGGCATCACTAGAGGGTGGGAAGACGGAACATTCCGTCCCCATGCGCCGGCACAACGTGACGCTATTGCAGTGTTCTTCTACCGTTTTGCTGGCTCTCCTGAATATACGGCGCCAGTGCCATCGATGTTCAAAGACGTTGATTCTTCGGTAATTTTTGCCCGTGAGATTGCGTGGTTCGCTGAACAAGGCATCACTAGAGGGTGGGATGACGGTACTTTCCGCCCCTACCAGCCAACACAGCGCGATGCTATGGCAGCGTTCATTTACCGTTATATGAACGATAAACACCAAGATTAATAACGGCTAGCCTTGGCGTAGCTTGGGCGTATCGCTTCAGCCATGAGCCTAATATGAGGTGGGTTTAGAACAGTGTGCCAACACTGCTCTAAACCCACCTCGACGCTCTTTAAAATCTTCCTATCTGAGTCTTCAAAGATGAGGAGCTTTAGGAGGCTAAACACTCTGGGTGTGAGCAGACGACGGCGACAGTTCAGGAGAATACACCGAAGAAACACGTTCTAAAAGACGGGTACGTAATTGCTGAGCACGGGCTGCAAAATCACGTTGATAACGCACATATTCTGCTTTACCGGAAGGAGTTTCCACCTTAACAGGGGTATAACCCCAATCGTGGAGATCATAAGGGGCTGCCCGCATATCAAGTTCACGCACCTGCCACGCTAACTCAAAACAATCCAGAAGAAGTTGAGAATCAACCAAAGGAAGAAGTTTATACGCCCACTTGTAAATATCCATGTTTGCGTGCAAACATGCTGGCTGTTCAAGAACACGCTGTTGCTGACGGGTTGGTTGTAGCTCATTCTTTGGGGCAGCCTGTGGCATGAAGAACCGGAACGCATCAAAATGTGAGCAACGGATACGATGAGAATCTACCACCTCATTAGTGCCTTCAGCACCTAACCGTAAGGGTAAATAATCATGGCGGATATTATTCTCTACGGAACGATACGCCATCGCCCACTCGTGCATCCCAAAACACCCGAAAAAACCATTTTTCTGGGCAGTATTCGAAAGGATTTGATAGGTATAACTCACGGCTTCAGAACGGCGTTGCAAAAATTGTGCAACATCAACCGTAACAGCACAATCGCTAGAAGAAATACGTTCTTTGTGTGCTTCGCTAAGAGGTAACTGCGCAATGTCTTCAGCGCTTAGACGCATATAAAATTTCTGCTGAGCATACTCAGATGCATCAAGCAAAATAACACCAGCACCGGGATGCCAACGCTTAAACTGTGCAGGCTTGAGGGTGTAGTAGGTGAAAAGGAAATCCTCAACCGGGTGTTTTTCTCCGCGATGGCGTCTTGTTAAATATGGGTCCGCAAAAACAGCGGCACGTTCGTGATGTTCACGCGCGTACTTCTGCCACTGCTCAGGCTCATAAAGAACCCATGAAAATGCCTCAACGGAAAAACTCATAGGAAGTATTTTACCGTTGAGGCATCAGAGAATCTGCGTGAGTCTTTAGCGACCTGTACCACCGTAAACAGTCGCTTCGCCTTCAGCGTCAAGATTAAAAGCCGTATGCACGGCGCGTACCGCTTCGTCGAGCTTGTCTAAATCAGTAATGACTGAAATGCGAATTTCTGAGGTTGAAATCATCTGAACGTTCACCCCAGCTTGGCTTAGCGCCTCAAAGAAGGTGAAAGACACACCAGAATGAGCCTTCATACCCGCACCAACTAAGGAGAGCTTACCAATTTCTTCGGTGTAGCGTAGCTCCGTAAAACCGACCTCTTCTTGTGCCTGCTCTAGACGTTTCACAGCTTTTGCTCCCTGATCTTGAGGAAGAGTAAAAGTAATGTCGGTAACGTCAGGGCGGTCCGTAGAAACGTTCTGAACAATCATATCCAGATTCACGTTAACTTCGTTGAGCAAACCAAAGACTTTCGCAGCAGAACCCGGTGTATCAACAACCCCAATAAGAGTAACTTTTGCTTGGCTGCGGTCGTGTGCAACACCAGAGATGAGGGGCTGTTCCAAGGGAATCTCCTTTAAATGGTTAGGGGTCAGTTCTTCAGAATTCTCGGGAATAACAAGTGTTCCCTCCAACTCAGAAAATGATGAACGAACATGTAATTTCAAGTTAAAACGGCGCGCGTACTCTACACAGCGTAGATGCAAAATTTTTGAACCATTTGCTGCCATCTCAAGCATTTCTTCGCTAGTAATGGTCTCCAGCTTATGGGCGGTCGGAACAACACGCGGATCAGCTGAGAAAACACCATCGACATCAGAATAAATCTCACAGACATCAGCATTTAAAGCGGCAGCTAACGCGACTGCGGTAGTGTCTGACCCGCCACGCCCTAACGTTGTAATATCACCGGTCTGACGGTTCATTCCCTGAAAACCTGCAACGATAGCAATATCGCCCTCTGCTAATGCGGCATGAATACGTTGCGGAGTAACCTCTACAAGACGAGCAGCGCCGTGTACGCCATCGGTAATCATCCCAGCTTGAGAACCGGTAAAAGATTTCGCTTTGACCCCGAGGCTGTTAATCGCCATAGATAACGCTGCCATAGAGATACGTTCACCAGCGGTCAGAAGCATATCCAGTTCTCGTGAAGGAGAAGAATCTGAAGTAATCTCTGCGGCAAGATCTAATAGTTCATCGGTGGTATCTCCCATAGCGGAGACGACCACTACCACATCATTCCCTGCTTTTCGGGTATCTACAATACGTTTGGCTACGCGTTTGATACCGTCTGCATCTGCGACCGATGAACCACCAAATTTTTGAACAATCAGGCTCATAAACTTACTCCACTAGATTTTCTTCTGAAATAACCGTCAGAGGGCTGACGATTCTGCATCCATACTAGAGTAGTTCAGTGTTCAAGTGGTAAACGCGTCTCAAACGTAGACATTGCTACACAGATTACTTCATATTAACCCATATTGTGTAACCTAAAACACTATATTAATTGTGTTTTTCGTGCCCCATGATGTATCCTCACTTTAGGCGAACCCTAACGCCTAACGGCATCGTTGAACCCTAGCTTAAACAATGCACCGTAAAGGGGAAAGACTCCTCATGGGACATACTGCAACACAACACCGCCCCACTTCTACAACAAAAGGGCGGCACACGACGTGGTGCATATTGAGTTCACATCATCAGATAACACGAAAAGTAGGCTAGGGATACACATGTAAGGGTTATCCATGACAACTCAACGCAATTTCAAAACTCAAGTACGCGCTCGCATGCAACAAACAGGGGTAAACTACACCACCGCTCGCATGGAACTACTTAAAGAGTACGAAGAACAGCACCAGAGCGCGCGTAAAGAAGCCTACCAAGAACACCAAACCATCGTCTCCCGATTCTTTAAAGACGGCGCGATGACGGTCATTCCCTCAAAACGTCGAACACGAGCACATATTTTGCTCTACCTCATCAACTATTTTCAGAGGGGCCAAACCTACACCGAACAAGAAGTAAACCACATTCTTAACGAATTGTGGTCAGACTTCGCATATCTCCGACGAGAACTCGTTGACTACGGGTATTTAGAACGAAACACCCACGGAGAATACTGGCTAACAGCCTTTAGCCCCGAACGGTGGGGAACCGTTTTACACGATGAAGCTCCGGCATGGGAATTCTATTGGCTACCAGACTATTTGAACGGGCAAGAAAAACAGGTAGATTTCTTCGGCACACTATAAAACGTCTGAACACAACATTCAGTACGATTTATTGCCAAGGGTTCACATACGTTCGCCCCGGGATAGGCGGAATCTGAGGGGTTGGGGTGCGTAGCGGAGTTTTCTTTAATTCCTCTAAGCGTTCTTGATAGCTCTGCTGCTGAGATGAAGAACCATCTTGTTCTTCTGGGCGAGAGCTACCCTCAGGTTCCGTTATCGTTTCGGCATCGAGTTCTTCTAAAAGCGGTTCGTTGAGGGTGCCCTGCTGCGGTGCATCTTCATGTTCTTCAGATAGCTCTTCAAACATTGAACCACTCCATCTTTGGCGAGGTTGTGGTGCCGGCGTATTTTGAGCTTGTCGTTCTTGGTCTTCAGCAACAGCTTGAGTAAACGCCTCTGCATGATTTTCTGTACTGTGGCGGTTACCTTCAGCAATAATACGGCGACCTTCTAACGCTCGTCCAAGGGTAATCTCATCGGCGTATTCGAGGTCTCCGCCCACGGGCAGCCCAGAAGCTAGACGTGAAACTCGAACACCTAAAGGAACAAGTAACCGAGAAAGGTATGTTGCTGTTGCTTCACCTTCGAGGTTTGGATCCATCGCTAAAATAATTTCTTCGATACGTTCGTCAGCAAGGCGCGCAATGAGTTCACGAATACGAAGCTGTTCGGGGGTAAGCCCCGCTAGAGGGTTAATCGCCCCGCCTAAGACATGGTATCGTCCGTGAAAAGAACGAGTACGTTCAATCGAGACCACATCTTTTGATTCTTCAACGACGCATAAAGTCGTTGGGGTGCGACGTTCATCCCGACAGATAGCGCACTGATCTGTTTCGGAGATATTTCCACATACTTGGCAGAAACTCACAGTGTTTTTGACGGTATTAATCGCATTGGTAAGTTTCTGCATTTCTGAAGAATCAGAATTCAAGATATGAAAGGCGATACGTTGGGCAGACTTTGGTCCAACACCTGGCAACCTGCCAAGCTCATCGATGAGGTTCTGCACCGCAGCATCGTACATAGAGAGAGCTCCTTATATATGGGTAGAACGCAAGTAGAAGAATACGTAGTTAGTTTTTGATGTTGTCGATGACAACTCCACCAAGAATTTTTTCGACGGCTCGTTGTCCGATGAGCATAACCTTCTCTAGAGGTTCGTCTTCATCAGAGGGGACGAAGTCTTCTTCTACGGGATTATTATCGTGAACCTCTTGAGCCTTTTCGTGTACGGCGCGGTTTCCTTCAGCCACTTCTTTGGCATATTTTTCGCGGAAGCTTGGTGCTGTATCTTCGTGTTTTTCGTCGTCGTTTTCTACGTTTTGAGTTTCGTCCTCAGCTTCTTCAGGCTGTTCTGGTGCAACGGAGATGTCGGGGCGTTTCCATTGCTGTGAAGTGGGGTGATTCTCTCGTGCGGAGTCGTGTAGGGGTGGTGCCTGTCCGTCGATAACACGTAAATGAGGGTGCTCTTCGACAAAATCGTCTACATCATCGTCCTCTGTGTCATCAGCTGGTTCGTATTCGACGTTAGCGATACTGTTATGTACTGGCTCTGCTATTTCTGGTTCTTCAGTTGGGTCTGGTACGGGGCTAAGAACTGTTGTTTTAGCCTGTTCTGGTGATGAGGATTCTATCGGTTGTTCCTCATCAGGGTGTGAGGGTACAGGCGCTACTTCCCAATCGGTGACGGGGTTATTCCAGTTTTCGGGGCTGAATTCTGGGTCTTTTCCGGTGTGGGGTTGTAGATGCTCGTTCCACTGTTGCTGTGGTTGAGGTTGTTCAACGGCTGGTTTTTGAAGATGCTCTGTTGACGTAGCGGGGGAGGGCTGGTGTGATGGTGTGTTTTGAGGTGTAGTTTTAAGGACTTTTGCGTGAATATCACAGCGAGTGCCAAAGACTTTAAAGAGGGCGTTTTTGAGGAGGGGGAGGAATTCTTTAACGCCTCGTAGTGTTTGAATATCAGCTTCGATATAGAGGGCGTTGTTGGTGAAGTCGCAGGGATTGCATTGGCCAAATCTTTCTTGTGCTTGGCTTTCGGGTATGGCTTCGAGGACTTCTTTCCATCGTGTGGTGATGGCGTTTAAGAGTGCTGCCCCCGTGAGTGGTGCGTAGGGGTTTTTAGATGTGGTGCTAGGTGAGGTATCCTCGGCAGCGGGCTGAGCGGGCTGAGCGGGCTGAGCGGGCTGAGCGGGCTGAGCGGGCTGAGCGGGCTGAGCGGGCTGAGCGGGCTGAGCGGGCTGAGCGGGCTGAGCGGGCTGAGCGGGCTGAGCGGGCTGAGCGGAAGCTAATGGTGGAGCCGACAACGGCGGGCGCTTCATAGACTGTGCACTGCCCTCACCGGCCGATAAGGCATGTTCAGTACGAGCTGTCGAGCGGCTAGAATTGCCGTCATTCTCCTCGACGAGAGAACCGACACGACGTTCAAGGCGATCTAACCGAGCACCTACGGCACCAATAGATTTCTCTGAAGCCGGCAAAAGAATACGAGCACACAACAACTCTAAGTGAAGCTGAGGTGATGTTGCGCCACTCATCTCGTTAAGCGCATGACTGGTTACATCTGCTGCTCGTGAGAGCTCTGCTGGGCCGAAAGCAGAGGCCTGTTGGCGTAAACGTTCAACCTGATCGGCGCTCATATTCTGAAGGACACTCTCAACAGATCCGTGAACTGCCTGAATAATAATCAAATCACGCAGACGTTCTAACAAATCTTCAACAAATCGGCGGGGATCTTGTCCTGTTTGAATAACACGGTCTACTGCATGGAAAACTTCAGCAGCGTTTGCTTGAGCAAAAGCAAAAATAACATCGTCTAAAAGTCCGCTATGGGTAAATCCTAGTAAAGACGTAGCGACATCATAGGAAATATGTTGTTGCTGAGAACCTGCCATCAACTGATCAAGGATAGATAGACTATCGCGAACAGACCCACCACCGGCACGAACTACCAGTGGGATAACGCCGTCTTCAACCTGCACGTTTTCTTCTTGACACAGTTGCAATAGGTAGGAAGAGAGAGTGCTTGGGGGAACAAGTCTGAAAGGGTAGTGATGGGTGCGAGAACGAATTGTTCCGAGGACTTTATTCGGTTCGGTCGTCGCAAAAATAAATTTAATGTGCTCTGGTGGTTCTTCAACGATTTTAAGAAGAGCGTTAAACCCTTCGCGAGTGACCATGTGCGCTTCGTCAATGATGAAGATTTTATAGCGGTCACGAACCGGTGCGAAAGTTGCTCGTTCACGTAAATCTCGAGCATGGTCGACGCCACCGTGTGAGGCAGCGTCCATTTCAATGACGTCCAGCGATCCTCCGCCGTGGCGAGAAAGTTCTTTACACGAGTCACAGGCTCCGCAAGGGTTGGGTGTTGGGCCTTCTGCACAGTTGAGGCAGCGCGCGAGGATACGAGCAGACGTTGTTTTACCGCAGCCACGTGGACCCGAGAACAGGTAGGCATGATTGACGCGGTTATTGGTTAGCGCTGTAATGAGTGGTTCGGTGACGTGTTCCTGACCGATAACCTCGTTAAAGGATTCTGGGCGGTAACGGCGATAAAGTGCAGTGCTCACAGCTCAACCCTATACATTCGTGCAATAAAAAAGAATCTTGCACCCTAGTCTAATGAATAGGTCAGTGTTAAGGGTAATTTATCCACGCAGAGCAGAAGATGCTTTTTGTAAAGCTTGGGCATAAAAAAGGACCCCTTACGCACCCGTCAGAGCTCAGATACCCTTGCTGTCTTCCGACCCTGGGGGAGTTCTCCAAGATAACGCCACGTAAGAGGCTGATACAGAGTCTACCTCATAAAGTCATTGAAAGAAAGCTGACAAGGTGGTGAAGCAAAAAACAGTCAGTGGTGTAGCTAACGAAAAAGTTAGGGGCTAGGAATTGCGAACGTTTAAAAAGTGCGGTAGGCTTTTATCTGTTCGCTTACGTGAAGCTTGAGAAAGCTACGTAGCGTTTGGAGGATTCGCCTAGCGGCCTATGGCGCACGCCTGGAACGCGTGTTGGGTTAACGCCCTCGGGGGTTCAAATCCCCCATCCTCCGCCATAAAAGCAATAAGCTCATCACTACGTATAGTGATGAGCTTATTGCTTTAAATATTTACTGCTTATCTCTTTGGCGTGGAGCGCCGAATGGTAGTCTTCTCTATCCGTTTCACATGTTTATAGGTTTGATTGTGATGACGACAGACTCTGTTGCGCGAGGTTCTAACCCTTTAAGCGTTATGTCTTTTTGTGTCTCATTTTGCGGACAAAGGTAAGTGGTTTACGTAACAATTTTCGATAAGCTCTAGAGCCTTCTAACGTTCTGATATCAAAGTTGTCTGAGAGTTTCTGACCATTTGTCTGATATTTTCGCAAAAAGTGTCGGATAAGCGAAATGTTATCTGTGGGCTGTTTGGGTGACTGGTGTCCACGGCTAAGTTGCTCTTTAAACTTTACTGTTCAAGAATTTTTTCGATGCTTCAACATCCTACTTTTGGATATTTCAACTAGTAAATAGGGTGTATTTTAGATTTTCTCTTGCTTCAAAGAAACACTTAAAAATAGCAATAAAATAATGAAAAGAAACCTTATATTTTTTCTCTAGGTGATAAGTTCGAGAAAACCAAAACTCCCGAAAATAAAAAGTGTCGTTTTTCTCAAAGCTAAGAATTGGTGAGAGTTTCCTCTAGATAACTGAAAAAATACGAAATCTTTATCGTTGCATTGAATTCTTATGTCGTTTATATTCTTGAACGGTTGCTCGGAGTTGTCTATGATTTTACCTGAGCTTCATTTTTGATGAATCCTCACCAACGGAAACCACACAACGTATATAAGAAAAAGGTAATTATGAGTGTCACTCGCCGTAATTTAGTTAAGTCCGCAGCGTGGGCTGCTCCAGTAGTTGTGGCTACTGCTGCTGTCCCCGCTTATGCAGCATCATTTGATGAACCACACACCAACCCTAACCTTCGCTGGAATGGTAGCTCACGCGTAAATCACTTCGTAGAAGATAACTACCATGCGCATGTTTTCCCGAATCCTGGTGGACCTTTTGGTGTGCAGTACCAAAATGTTGTCCCCGAGGATACCGTAAGCGATTTGAGCATCACCTATTGGCTACCTTACGATAACTTCACGTTTACTTCACAGCCTGATTCCAGCCCTTTCTGGACAACCCTTTCTCGTGATAATACCCGTGAGCCTCGTGTTGCAACTCAAAATGGCGCTCCTCAGACTGTCTATCCTTACACAACTTATTGGGTAGGTGGAAGCAATATCTCTGAAACTGGGCAGAACCGTGGTGGCGGAACTTACTGGTTCCCAAAGTATGACTTCTTCTCTAATGAAGGTGATCCAAGCATCTGGAGATCTTATCTCTACCAAATTCGTATGCGTATTAACGGTGGACCTTTGGAAAACAAGAATGGTCTCGCGCGCACTCAGGTATTTACCCGCTAATATGCTTAAAAGCATAAAAAATCTATTATTTAGATAACAGCATTGTTCCCGCACAATAAATCTTTGCGGGAACAATGCATTTAAAAGAATAGTAAATCATAAAATAATATCTTCTTAAAAAATACACGTGGGGTTTGATAAAAAATCTTATCAAACCCCACGTGTATATATAAAAAATATATGTTAAGAAACAGCTACTAAATAAGGGCTCTTTCCGTCCAAACGTACAGGATTTCCAACCTCATCAAAACGAGCGCCTAGACCCATTTGAATAAAACGAATCGTTGAATCAATATGACGTTGACGTGCCTTAGCATCAGGTGTCTCGTCAGTGCGCTCTGCACTAGAAGAGAGAGAACCGTGAATAAGACGAGCCATTTCGCGAATATCGTTCTCTAGAATGTAACCTTGGTCGATAGCTTCTTGAAGTATTTTCCCCAGAACAATCTGCAACGCGGATACGTGCTTGCCTAGTTTTGCGAAAGACTCGGGGGAGAGTACTGAACGCATTGCTGGCCCCGGTGGCATGTGATGTAGGGAAAGACGCTCAATTTCTAGGCGGATATATACGGCAAGTTTGTCAATCGGGTTGGTGATACCCTCAA
Source organism: Rothia sp. P13129 (assembly GCF_048512865.1). Taxonomy (NCBI): domain Bacteria; kingdom Bacillati; phylum Actinomycetota; class Actinomycetes; order Micrococcales; family Micrococcaceae; genus Rothia; species Rothia sp. P13129. The sequence goes on along the minus strand of NZ_JBLXYA010000011.1, from coordinate 51,679 downwards.
GGCCCTCGTTAAGATCGGAGAGGAACTTGTCCGTTTCGTCCATTGCGTATGCTACAAGTAGCTCGCCCATATCTGCAAAATAGTTATAGACTGCGGTGCGTCCAATACCAGCGTTTTTTGCGACGTCGGTCATGGTGAGTCCGGGTAGTCCACGCATATAGAGGAGTCGACCAAAAGAGTCGAGAATGGCACGTTTGGTGTTCTCGCGTTGTGCCGCGTTTGAGGCTGCAGAAATTCTAGGCATAACGCTACTGTATACTAACTTTGCTCAGATAGTGACAAAAACCGGAAAACTGTCAGCGTAATCTCAGAATGCAGAGTAGTCTGAATCACAAAAACACGGGTTTAGTGTAAAAAACGAGCGAATATCGCTACCACGCGGTACATTGACGCTATGACAAAACGACCCTACGCGTTAACCATCGCCGGTAACGAGGCAACCGGCGGAGCAGGCGCACAAGCAGACCTCAAAACATTCCAAGCCCTCGGCGTTTATGGTTCCCTCGCACTTACCTGCATTGTTTCATTCGACCCTAAGAACGACTGGGCACACCGCTTCGTTCCCGTGGACGCTCAGACTGTGCACGACCAATTAGAAGTAGTGCACGCAACCTACAATCTTGACGCCGTGAAAATTGGAATGCTCGGCACCGTACCCACCATCGAAACAGTGGCACGCTTCCTTGAAGAACACACCCCTAAAAACCTTGTACTAGACCCCGTACTTATCTGTAAGGGACAAGAACCCGGTGCCGCATTAGATATTGACAACGCTCTTAAAGAAAAAATTTTACCGCTGGCAACTTTCGTCACCCCGAACCACTTTGAATCAATGAGCTTATCTGGTATGGATTCCATCACCACCGTTAAAGAACTAGAGCAAGCAGCGCGCATCATCCACGAAAAGTCTGGCGCAACAGTTCTGGCAAAAGGTTCTATCCGACTCGAAGGTGATAATGCAGTGGACGTCTACTATGACGGAAACACCCTCGAAGTATTAGAAACACCCAAAATTGATGATGGTGCAGTTGTCGCCGGTGCAGGTTGTACCCTTGCCGCTGCCATTACCGGCTACTTGGCGCAAGGAAAAACGCCCCTTGAAGCAGCACAACAGGCGAAAAAGTTTGTGAGTGCCGGTATCGCAGAACGCGTCCGTTCTAACGCGCCCTTTGATGCGCTCTACCAAATCAACCAATAGCACCATCCCTACACAAGCTGCGCTGTAACACTCTTGGAGTGTTTATGACAACGTGCAGTATGAGGGTACATCGTAACTTCTGCGGTGACGAATACTATGTATGACCATAAAATTCGTCACCGCAGAAGTTTATCTTCTACCCTGAAGGCACTATACTTCTTCTAGAGAAAATGCCTGGGTGGCAGACGGGCAGCATATCTCAATGACACTCCCTACCTATTTAAGTTCAAGGAGCGACTTTATGCCCGCCACCGCCTCACAACAACACTATGCCCAGCCTTCTCGTACCTACTACGATCTATTACTGTGTGCCTCGGCTATTATTCTTATCCTCTCTAACATTGCTGCCACGAAAGGTGTTGCTTTCGGCAGTATCCTCACTGACGGCGGTTTCTTCCTCTTTCCCTTGGCTTACATTATTGGGGATGTTCTCTCCGAAATTTATGGTTTTGCGCGCACTCGTAGAGTCATTATTATCTCGTTTCTAGCGGCAGCTTTTGCAAGCCTTAGTTTCTGGATACTCATTAAACTTCCGAGTGCAGACTACTACGAGAACCAACAAGCCTTAGAAGCTGTGCTGGGTCCGGTACCGTTGATTGTTGCTGGCTCTCTTGCTGGATACCTTATTGGCCAGCTACTGAACTCATGGGTTATGGTTGCCATGAAAAAACGTTTTGACGGCAAGTTCCTTGTTGGTCGGCTTGTTGGATCTACCCTAGTAGGCGAACTGGCAGACACTATTATTTTCTGTACTGTTGCTGCACCGATTCTTGGAATTAGTACTTTTGATAATTACCTCAACTATGTTCTTGTCGGCTATTTCTATAAATGTCTTGTCGAACTTGTGCTGATGCCCGTCACTGTTCCGGTGATTTCGTGGTTTAAGAAGAATGAGCCAACTTATCGGAGCGTATCTGAGACGGCTTCTTCGTAGATTCGTAATGCTGTATAGAGAAGATAAGATGTGGCGCATCTAAAAGACCATAATCTGAACAAAACTCCGAAAGAGTGAGCCAAGAGCTGTAGCATATATATCATCCAATATGCATGTATATGCATTACCATCCACACCCATAAGGTACACTCCATGGCTTCTCAACAAGAACCCACCCCAGACGGCGGACTCGAACGCTCACTGAGCCACGGTCAAATGACCATGATTGCCCTCGGACTAGCCGTCGGCACTGGACTATTCCTCGGCTCTGGCGGAGCTATTGCCATTGCCGGCCCAGCCGTCATTATCTCGTACATGATTGGCTCACTCATTGCCGCAATCATCGGCGCTTGTGCCGGCGAAATGGCCGTACGCTATCCCGTTCGTGGTGGCTTTGGCACACTCGCCGGAAAATTCCTCGGCCCCTACGCCGGATACACTACACGATGGGCATATTGGGCGACGACTGTACCTCTCACCGGCGCCGAACTTGTAGCCGTCGGACAATACATGACCTATTGGTACCCCACCGTGCCCCTCTGGATATGGGTTGCCCTCTCAGGGGCAATCATTGTGGGGCTGAACCTCACGAGCGTTAAATCTTTTGGAACACTTGAATTCTTCCTTTCTTCCATCAAAGTTATTGCCGTAATCGTTTTCATTATCTTTGGCTTATTGCTGGTTTTTGTTGGTCTTCCATCAAGCCCCGCAGTTGGTATCCAAAACCTCACCAACGACGGCGGATTCATGCCAAATGGATTGTCCTCAATCTGGCTCGCCTTGGCTATCGTGATGTTCTCCTTCGGCGGTATCGAACTCATCTCTATCTCTGCTGCAGAGGCGAAAGACCCTGTGCGTTCGGTTCGAGCTTCAGCCAAAGCGATGATGTGGCGTCTTGCAACGTTCTATGTACTAGCACTTTTCGTTGTCGTTTCTGTCATTCCTTGGCGTGAAGCTTCCTCCTTGCACGGAGAGATTGAGACTTCTCCTTTTGTGCTCGTCTTCTCTCAACTGAACATCCCCTATATTGCGGGTATCACTAACTTTGTTGTTCTGATTGCTGCTCTTTCTGGAGCTAATGCCGCCCTTTACGCCGCAACACGGCAGCTTCACGCCTTGGGGCACGATCGTATGGCGCCCGCAATTTTTGCGCGAACCACCTCGCAGGGTATTCCGGCACTTGCTTTAGGCGTTTCGATGCTTGGCTCTGTTGTTGCTATTGTGATGGCTATTTCTGGTGTTGGCGGTATTTTCTCGTTGATGATGGCTTTGGTCATTCTCTGCGTCCTTGTTACGTGGACGATGATTCTTCTGAGCTACATCAGCTTTAAACGCGTTGAGGGTAACAGTTCTCCATTCCGTGTATGGGGCGGTTCTGCAACTGCTTTACTAGGTCTAATTGGTGTTTTTGCAACCTTCTTAGCGCTTTTCTTCATTGGTAATATGACCACTTCTGCGATGGTTGGTGTTGGCTTCTTCGCCCTCATCACTGTGGTCTATTTTGCAGGTGTTCGCTCTCGTCAACACGTTGATGACACTGCTTTTGAAGAGGCTCGTTCACATGTTGAGCATTATCAAAACTAGTGGATAACACACTAGACGGTTCGCACCATATTGCACGGTTGATATGAACTATCGCGCATCATATGGTGCGAACCGTAACGTTTTTCTTCTCTTTTTGTTTATCTTCTTCATCTTTTTGAGGGTTCTGTCTATCGTTTGGTAGTTTTGAAAACTCTACGGAGGACGAGGAACTCTCGCATCATAAAGGATATATATTGTGGCAACTTCGGTGACTAGATCTACATTCGAAGATTCTCGAAACCTTAAGCGTTCTTTGACCCATGGTCAGATGACGATGATTGTGTTGGGCTCAGCATTAGGTACGGGGCTTTTCCTTGGCTCTGGTAGCGCTATTGCGTTAGCTGGTCCAGCAGTTATTCTCTCGTATGCTTGTGGCTCTTTGCTTGCTGCCATTATTGGCGGAGCAACGGGGGAGATGGCAGTTCATTCTCCGGTGCGTGGCGGTTTTGGGTCTATCGCTGGTAAGTATCTTGGGCCTTTCGCCGGGTTCTTGACGCGTTGGGCTTATTGGACGTGCACCATGGTTATTACCGGTATTGAGCTCGTTGCGGTGGCCTCTTATCTGAAGTTCTGGTGGCCACAGCTTCCGTTATGGGTTGGCATTGTGGCCTTTGGCGTCCTAATTATCTTGTTGAATATTCGTTCTGTGCATTATTTTGGCGTGATGGAGTTTGCTTTATCGTCGGTGAAAGTGATTGCGCTGAGTGCCTTTATTCTGGTGGGTTTGTGCTTGGTGTTCTTCGGTCTGCCGGGGCATGCTGCTACGGGTATTGCGCATTTGAGTGACGACGGTGGTTTTATGCCGGGCGGTATTAAGTCTGTGTGGCTTTCGTTGGCGATTGTGATGTTTTCTTTTGGCGGTATTGAAATGATTTCTATTTCTGCTGCTGAAGCGAAAAATCCGGCTCGTTCGGTGCGTTCTTCTGCCAAAGCGATGATGTGGCGTCTTGCAACGTTTTATATTCTTTCGTTGTTTGTGGTTGTTTCGGTGATTCCTTGGCGTCAGGCTGCAACGTTTAATGGGGAAGTTGAGGGGTCACCTTTTGTGTTGGTGTTCTCTGAGCTGGGTATTCCTGCGATTGCGACGATTACTAACCTTGTGGTGTTGGTGGCTTCGCTTTCTGCGGCGAATGCAAATCTTTATGCGGGTACTCGTTTGATGCATTCTTTGGCTGCTGATTCTATGGCTCCTCGGATGATGTCTCGTACGAATCGTCAAGGTATTCCTGTTCGGGCGATGTGGCTTTCTACGCTGGGTGTTGTTTTAGCTATTCTTTTGGCAGTGTTTAAACCTGGTGATGCTTTTGGCACGATGATTACGCTGGTTATGGTGAGTGCTTTGACGGTGTGGGTTCTGATTCTTTTGGCGTATCTTGCGTTTAAACGTGTTGAAGGTAATTCGTCTGCGTTTCGTCTTTGGGGTGGTCGTGCGACGGGTGCTCTGGGAATTGTAGGACTTTGTGCCGTATGGTCTGCGCTTTTTGCTACTCAGGGGACGATTGCTCCTGCTACGGTTGGGGTTGCGTATTTTGTGGTTTTGACGATGGTGTATTTTGCGGTGGTACGTAAGGTTCATGTCGTGGATGAGAGCGCGTTTGAGGAGGCTCGGCGTGCTAGTGGGTCTTCTTCAGAGGCTTGATGATTTGTTAAAACTTTTTCTGCACAACTCTTGTATATGAGAATCATTATCGTTTAGACTATAGGTATTAGAACGCGTGATCTTCTCATGCATTCAATGTCTGTGTGTTGCTCAAGGCCCCCGAATCTAAGGGGGCCTTGGCGTTTAATGTCTCGTGTTGAATAACACGCTTCTTCTGAAGTTTACATGAGAACGATTCTCATTTATGCTTGGGTGTATGTCCATCACAGCTATCTCCTCACTGAGCCACTGGGCACGAGACAACGCCCTCAACACCGCACTCAAAGCACTCAAAAATAGCACCGACACTACACCTACCATCCTCAGCTTCGACATCCTCGACCCCGAAGAAAACGCACACCCCGAAAAAATCACCATACGAGTCACCCGAAACCACCACGAGACCACCAAAACCACCGACATCATCCTCAAAAGTAACTGCTCATCCTGCGCAACCACACTCCTCCTCTCCGACTGCCTACAACTATCAGATAACACAGAAGAAACCCTCATCCTCCTACCACCAGGAGTATCCCTCAACACCGTCATCAACGTCGCAGAAAAACTAGAACGCCACATACACAGCGCCATCCTCGCCCTCGACATCAGCACCATCGAAGACGAACTCTGGGACAACAAACCCCTCGAACAACGAGGCCTCAACGGCGGCTGCGAAGACGAACGAACCCCCGGAGAATTCATCATCACCGAAATCGCCTGGGCAGACACCGCCATCACCTCAGAAATACCCTTCACCCACAGCACCGACACCGAAAAACACCGCGCCCAAGAACTCCTCGCACACCTCGGAACACACCTAAAAATCATCTCCTGCACAGAAACAACACAACCCATCTGCGGATGCCACCAACGAGAAGACAGCATTCAACGAGCACAAGCCGGACACCTAGGAATCAACACCCAAGAACTCACCCCCATCACCAACGAAACCCCACAACACACACCTATCAACACCGCCATACGCACCGGAAAAAACTTCACCACCGTCGTCCTCACAACCTCCGGAATCCTCCACCACGACAGATTCGCCTCCGCACTACCACACCTAGCAGAAGGCAACTGCCGACTTCGCGGAACACTCTGCATCAACAGCTACGGTTCAGAACGTATCGCCATCGAAGGCATCGGACCCTTCGTCTGGCTCGAACAACAAGGGCAATGGGAACAACAAGAACCACACAACACCATCGCCATCACCGGAGACGACCTCAACCCCACCGAACTCCAAGAACTTCTCAACCAGTGCATTATCACTGGAGAAGAAATAGCAGAAAACCTCCTCAACAGCACCAGCTAACGAGGAACCAACACCCACCCAGAAAAGGAAAAACATGAAAGTTCGTAAATCACTACGCTCACTCAAAAACCTACCCGGAGCACAAGTCGTCCGCAGACGCGGAAAAACCTACGTCATCAACAAGAAAAACCCACGATACAAAGCCCGCCAAGGCTAAAACCCCACCAAAAAGCCCCTGCTGTACCACCCCCAAAAGAACACCAACGAACCACGAGGACACAGCAGGGGCTTACCACCACCTAAAAATAGGCGCCAACTACGAAGAAAGAACCTCCTCCAACTTCGTCAAAGAACCCTTCCACGTAGCAGCCACATCATCATGAACCTGCTCCGGCAACGGACCTACCTCAACCTTCACCGTAATACCTTCACCAACACCAGAAGACGTAATCACCGTACCCGGAACAAAACCAATACGAATACCCATCAAATGATCCGTCGGCTCACCCATCGGCCCAGCAATAGACTCCACCAACTCCAAACCCTCAAGAGAAATCGACTCAAAACGAAGATACACCGGAGCAAAAACATTCAGCTCAGACTCATGCTTCATCGCCAACTGAACACGCCCACCACGCTGAGGCTCAAAAGTCACCGTATCCGGCTGAACTGACCAACCACGCGGCGGATACCACTGCAAAAAGAGATCACGCGAAGTAAACGCAGCCAACAACTCATCAGAACTGACCACAAAATCATGAGAAACACTCACAACCTCATTCTCAGAAACATGATCTAACGGAAAACCCGACACAAAACCTCCAAAAATCAAAAAAAGAATAAACCCTACTCAGGGCGACGATCAGAATAATAATTACCGAGAAACTCATCACGATACGCAAAATAATCACCCTGATTAATCGCCTCACGAGCATCATCAACCATCTTCACAATAAAACGCTCATTATGGATAGATGCCAACGTCGCAGACAAACGTTCCTCAGCCTTAAACAAATGATGAAGATACGCACGAGTGTAATGACCGCAGGTATAACAATCACAACCCTCAAAAATCGGACGAAAATCAGTCTTAAAACGAGCATTCGTCAAATTCATACGCCCATCAGGGGTATACACCGCAGAATTACGGGCAACACGAGTCGGCGAAACACAATCAAAAGTATCAACACCATTCTCAATACCGGTAAAAATATCGTCCGGCTCAGAAATACCCAAAAGATGACGAGGCTTATTCTCCGGCAACTCCTCAGTACACCAGCGAACAATCGTCCCCAAATTCTCTTTTTCTAAAGCGCCACCAATACCAAAACCATCAAACGGCATCGCACCCAAATCACGACAAGCCTGCCGACGTAAATCCTCATACTGGGCGCCCTGAATAACACCAAACAAAGCCTGATACGGCTTATCAGAACGCTCAACCGTCAAACGCTCATGCTCAGCAATACAACGCAAAGCCCACAAACGAGTACGCTCTAACGCCTCCTCCTGATAACGACGAGAATTATAAAGCGTCGTCAACTCATCAAAAGCAAACATAATGTCAGCACCAATTTTATGCTGAACCTGCATCGACACCTCAGGCGTAAACCGGTGCATACTGCCATTAATATGAGACTTAAAATTAACGCCATCATCATCAACATGCGCCATACGCTCACGCCCACGAGCAACATCATCATCACCCAACGGGCGCCCATCAACACCGCGAGCCTGCTCAACGGTGCCCATATCAATCACCTTTTTGAACCCAGAACCTAGGCTCATCACCTGAAAACCACCAGAATCGGTAAACGTCGGACCCGACCAATTCATAAAACGGCCAAGACCACCGGCAGCATCAAGAACATCAGGCCCCGGCTGCAAATACAAGTGATACGCATTCGCCAAAAGAGCCTGCGAACCAAGCTCCTTCATCGCCTCAGGTAAAACAGCCTTAACCGTTGCCTTCGTCCCCACCGGAGTAAAAGCAGGAGTATGAATATCACCATGAGGAGTATGAATCACACCAGTTCTACCGCGAAACTCACCACCATTAGCAGCAGTACGCTCAGCAGAAATCTGCTCACGCTCGGCAAGACGCTCACCCAGCTCAAAAGAAAATGTTGGATTAGAAAAATCAGTATTCAGCACGGACACTAGTCTACTCGGTCGCCAGCTACAGACTCCATGACATCTGCATCTGCACACGCTAAGCCGTGCTAACTCACACTCCCCACATCAGACACCAGCACATAACCCTGCTAGGCTTGTTCAAATATTCTGTCACCACACAACCGGCAAAAGAGAGCATGCACACCACACCCCACCCCGCACTAAGCCCCACACAACGTGGAGCAACACTCACCGTCCTCAAACACCCCAAACTCTTACTCATCGAAATACTCGCCGGACTTGTCACCGCGTTAGCGCTCATCCCCGAAGCACTCGCATTCTCCGTCGTCGCCGGAGTAGACCCGCAAGTTGGGCTCTTCGCCTGCTTCACCATGGCAACAACTATCGCCATAACTGGTGGACGTCGCGCCATGATATCCGGCGCAGCAGGATCTACCGCCCTCGTTATCGCACCACTTATGGCAACCCACGGATTGCCCCACCTCATTGCAGCAGTGCTCCTTGCCGGAGTTCTTCAAATACTCCTAGCAGTTTTCGGCGTCGCTAAACTCATGCGTTTTATCCCGCGCCAAGTCATGGTCGGCTTCGTCAACGCGCTCGCTATCCTGATTTTTTCTTCTCAACTGCCACAGCTCATCGACGTGCCTTTTGCTGTCTATCCGCTAGTTGTTGTTGGACTCATCATTGTGTTTGGTCTCCCTAAAATCACCACAACTATTCCAGCGCCTCTCATCGCTATTATTCTTCTCACTGCGGTGACAATATACGCGGGTATTAAAGTGCCTACTGTCGGTGAATATGGTGAGCTTCCACATTCATTGCCGGTATTGAGCGTTATCGACGTACCGCTCACTGTAGAAACTCTTAAAACCATTTTCCCCTTTGCGCTTGCTATGGCATTTGTGGGTCTGGTCGAATCCCTCATGACCGCAAAACTGGTCGATGATATTACGGACACTCATTCCAATAAAACCCGTGAATCATGGGGACAGGGCGTGGCGAATATCGTTACTGCAGCCTTTGGCGGTATGGGAGGATGCGCCATGATTGGGCAAACCATGATTAACGTTAAAACAGGTAACGCTCGTTCACGTGTTTCTACTTTCTGTGCAGGAATTTTTGTTTTGGTGCTCTCTGTTGTTCTTGGAGATATTGTTGCGAGAATTCCTATGGCTGCGCTTGTTGCCGTCATGATTCTTGTTGCTATTAGTACATTTAACTGGCATTCCGTACGCTGGAGCACCCTTAAAGCTATGCCACGAGCAGAGACCGCCGTCATGCTGATGACGGTGCTTGTTACTGTCGGTACACATAATCTTGCTCTTGGTGTTGGTATCGGTATTCTTGTTGCGATGGTTCTTTTTGCGAGACGTGTTGCCCATGTGGTCACGGTGGAGCGTGCTGTGCAGGGCGAAGATACTGTAACGTACAGTGTCAATGGCCCGTTGTTTTTCGCCTCATCAAACGACTTGTACTACCAGTTCTCGTATAGTGATGATCCCAAGAATATTGTGATTGATTTGAGTAATTCTCATGTGTGGGATGCTTCTACTGTTTCAGCATTAGATTCCATTATTTTTAAGTATGAGACTCTTGGAAAAACAGCAACAGTTTTTGGTCTCAATGAGATGAGCCACGGAATGAATAACCGTCTTAGCGGAAAACTTGGCTAAAGAGCTACGTAACACCAACTAAAAATACATCGCAGGACCTATTCCTGCGTATTGTGGTTGAAAGCGTCGCAGTAGAATCTAACTCAACTCTACATTTTTGATGATGCATGCAATACTGCATATCACTGTTTGCCACGGGGCTATAGTCGGTACTGACCGATTATAGCCCCGTTTTATTGTTTAAAATTCTTCTAGTGGTGTTCGCAAACATGTACATAATCCAGAGTATTCCGCACAACACAAGTGATGATCTGAAGAACTCGTAAAATAGTAGTGGTGCACCAACTGATGCAAGATAGTCACCTAAATCTGTTCCTTGGACCATACATACTAGCGACCATGCTACTGCAAGAGGTATCTTAAACAGCTGTCGGGTTGAGCGTAGGAGCCATATGATTGAAGGAACAGCCCAGACCCAATGGTGTAACCACGATACTGGTGAGAGCAGGCATGACGCGACTCCAATGATAGAAGCTACAGCTAGATAATCACCTAATTGTAATAGACGCGATGCTGCTATGAACGATATTGATATTACAAAAAGTGAAAGTAAGGCAACTAGTGCACTGTCGTGATTACCAGTCCATCTAGAGATAACACCTTGTATTGAGCTATTCCCCGACGTTGAAAAGTTTTGGCCTAAGTCTACTACTGAAGAGAGGTTAAAGATTTTAGAGGTAAAATATTCCACCGTATTGTGGGGAGTAAAAAGAAAACCTATAATGACTGTTATCAAAAATGAAATAGAAGAATAAATAAAATATTTCCATCTCTTTGAAAATAAGAAAAATGCGATAAATAGCGCGGGGGTCAGTTTAATTCCTGCAGCTATTCCTATTAATATACCTCGGGGGAGCACCTTTATGTTCTTGCGAAGCAAGTCATAAAGACATAAAAAGCATAGTATTATATTTATTTGCCCAAACATAAAGTGCTGAGCTATGATATTAAACGACGAAAACATTAGTGAAAATAAAAATATTTTTATTCCGCTAATATCATTAATAGATATCTTGACTATATAAAACAGTAAAATTGCGTTTAAAAAAGTCCAAGTAAATACACCTAAAGGCTCTGGGAAATATCCTAAGGGATAGAGTATTATGGCAGAGAAAGGTGTGTATACAAAAGGAAGCCCCTGTTCTACATATGTTCCAATAGCGTCATTGTCGTAGATACTTAAACCGTGTTGCAGGAGACTGCTTACATTTTTATAGACCCCGTAATCTACTGGGCTATACCCAATTTGAAAATGTATAAGAGATATTCTGATAGAGGCTATCAATATCCCGTAAGATACTGCGAGTAAAAATGTTTTATGTTTTATATTTCCCATTTATATTTTTGCTTATTGGTTACTGCAAAAGGTGTGATTTGTGATATATTCTTTACCCATGATAACTCCTTGGGTGGGTTTCGGAAGCAATAAAGATGATACAAGTCACTTTAGCATATTATTTTAATTGCCTCTAGATAGAAATTTAAGAATTTTTATAATAACTCTTAGTGTGAGGCGTTCAAAATAACTTTCATCTTGAGGTGGCTCGCAGAATTTGATGCAAAAGGTATCCGTTCTGAGCTGCTTGCGCGGAAGGGTAAGAATACGTCATATGGCGATATGAGCAACCTTTGATTTTAACGTTTGAACAAAATTAGTATGAAATATATTCAGTCAAGATACCTAGTAAGTTCCATATTTGGTGGGTCCAAACAGGGGTTACTTATAAGAGGGGGTTCTTCTTTTCGGAGTTCGTTCAGGCTTCAGTAGAAGAAGATGAGAAGAGTTAAATCTTAGCTGCCTCATATTCTTCTGGATGCTCCTACTGGAAGAATTGTGAAGACATCTCGAAGAAAACACTCAGCGCGTGACTTCTCAACAAAAGTCACGCGCTGACACTAACGATGCGATGAAAAAATCAACTACTATTTCTGGGTCTTCTTGCCCTTAGCAGAGTGTGAGTCTTTCCAGATGTGCCATGCTAGGCTAGCCAAAAAAGTCACCATACCAAAACAATAGGTAACCCAGAATTCTTTTGAAATTCCTGCCCATCCGCTGGTAAAGAGTTCTCCTCCGCTGAGCACTAACGCAATAGGTAATGGCATGAATAATAAAACTGCTACGGTGACAAGAAAAGCAACGAACTTATCCATGTGTTTATCCCCTTTACTTTAGGCGTCCTCACAACATGCTTTAGAAGCCCATCAAGAAAGACCTTATGAGCAGTATCTCTGCCCATAAAATTGCACCTTTTGAAGCGCAAATCATTAATTTTTTATACTACAGTCTTATACAAAACAAAACAATGGACCATACAAGAAGTTTCTCCTATTTCATCTTGTCAAAATACCCCACATCACACTCTCACCCCACCTTCCTTGAAGATAGAACAAAGCTCAAAGAACGTGATTTACAGAATATCCACACAATGACGTTCACTAAGATGAACTCCACACATAGGCTAATTAGCCGTTTTCAGATAAAACCGGAAGTTTTCTTATCTCGCCTGAAACAATAACCCACAACGGCGATACACACAGCAACAACAGAAATACGATAAATACCGTACCAGCCTGCAAATACGCTAAAAGAAAAGATGAGAGAACAGCACCCAACGGATCAGCTCCCCACGTTAACAACCGCTGAGACATCGAGAACCTTCCCAACACATTATGCGGAACCAAAAGATGCTTAAGCGTCTCCGAAATCGAAATATTAATCATCATAGAGCTAGACCATAAGGCAAGCGAAACTCCCACGATAACAATCGAAAAAATATTATTAAAATACTGAGAAATATAGATTCCAACCCCAGAGACAACCGGAAGCAGAAAAGTCACGATGAGGACATAATACGGTTTTAAGGTATCTATCTTTCGACCAGAAAAATGAGCAAGAATAATTCCAAGGACTCCACCAAGAGAACTCGCAACACCTAAGCTAAGTACCGAAAAATCTGTGTTCCGAAGCAGATAAATAATATAGACTGCCTGAATTCCTGAGGTTATAAAGTTAAAGTAAACGATACTCTTGGTCAGTGGAAACTGGATGTTGTCCCTCACTAAGAAAGTTAACCCTGCCCAATACCCTGTATGGGTATCTTCCGAAACCTTTTGTTCGGTATCAGCGACGCCCCTGTAACTTCTCGCGGCAGATACCGGTCCAATCAACGACAACGCATACAGGACACCAAAAATTATGAAGAGATTTGAACTGTTCATCATGCCAAACGCAACTCCAGCGGCAGCACCAACGACTATATCTGCCACCGAATGAAGGCTGGCAAACCATCGATTTGCCCGAGGAATATACTTTTTATCAATCACCGCAGGAATCAAGGACGAGAACAAGCTGTCGTAGAAAACCGTAATCCCCGAAATAAGAAACGCGAAGAAGAAAAGAAAGACAATCTTGAACTCACCGATAGCCAACAAGTAGCTAACTGAGAAGCACAATAGCGCCCGTATAAGAGAACATAAAGAAAGAAGCATAATCTTCTTGTGAGAATCACCCAGACGCTGCAACAAAAGAAGAAAAGAAAGCGTGCCAACCCCTACCGCAACATTAATGGCAGAGACCTGAGAATTCTCAAGATTAAGTGAAGATATGGCTATGACAGGGAGTATAAATAATATGAACTGTGTCGAGGTGAAGCTGAGCAGCTCTCCAGACCAGAGAGCACGAAAAATATTAGGCATATTTGATTTCTGTGATTCAAAACGTGTTTTAGATATAGATTATCTGGTTGTACAGGTTCCTCATCATTCCTGTACAACTTAATCGCAGAACAATTTAAGCGAGATACCGTTTTGTCTCTATTTTCCCTTTTTATGCTGAGAACATCATGGACTACATTTTAAAGCACCACTACTCAAAATGAGTGTAAAACTTATTGTTCTAACACCCGTGCAGCAGCCTCAAGAATCATCCACCCCTGAAGCTGAGACGACAGCTCCACCGGAGCACCAGGCACTAACGTTTGCGAAGAATGTTGAAGAATATCCGGAGAGAAAAGAACCACCGGCTCCCCACGAATCTCACGAACATCAATTCCCGCCTCATTAACAGGCAGCGTTGGATCAAATTCTCTTCTGCCTTCCCACAAAACTTCTGCCGTATGAACCACTAAATCACCAGCAAGAGAACGAGAAGACTCCCTAACATTGACAGAGAGCGCAACCTGAGCCAAATATCGGACAAGAATACCGGTAAACAGGCCACCATCACCATCTTTGCCTGTGCGAAGAATCCTCAAACGTTCCGTATCAGAAATATCAAAATCCTCTGTAAAATGTTCGACTATTCCCTCAAGCAAAGCGGAAATATGGTCTTGAACTTTATCCGGCAAAGGCATACCCACACCGTGAATTTCAAGAAGAGCCGATAAAATAGGGCCCTGATTATACGAAAAGAGAGAATCTTCTAGTTGAGACTGCTCGGAAAGAATCTTAATACCATCAAGATATGCACGACGCTGTTCATCCCACAAATTCTCTTGAAGCCAATCAACAAGAGCACGCGCCTGATCGTGCTGATGTGCCCGTGCAAAAGCTAGAGCCGCAGGAGCAGTAGCCGGAGTATTTTTAAAATCATGGTCAGTAGACCAAAACATTCCACCACCAAGATGCTCCGTAGCACCTCGACGTAACGCCTTAAAAAGTTGCACCCCTGCATCTTGTGCTGGCATATACCCGCGACCATACAACAACTCAGACAACGCATTCATGCGCCCCACAGCGAGAGCAAGCCACGCCATATCGTCATAGAAAGTATTCGTGTAGAGACCAAAATTTCTAGCCCGAATACCGCGCAAAATCTGTTGAGAACGTTCAAACCATCTCGTCGCCTGTGAAGAATCCATATGTCGATGAGCACGGAATGACGCGTCAAGAGCACAATCCAAGAAATGCGCCTGCCACCAAAAATGCCAATGCGTCAAACGTTCCTTAACCGGACGGCAATCAGGCACCTGAGGAGCCCCCAAAAGAGTACCAGGAATGGATAATGCACGCTGAGCAAAAAAGTGTAATACCGAAGAACCAGCAGTTTCAGCCCGCATGCTCATAGTCTGAGCATACTCAGCTTTTAGCTGGCGACTTTCGGCCTCTGAAATCTCATAACGATGCGACTTGCGACTAGGTGCCTGCTCCATATATCTCCTTCAGTGAGAGAAACCCAATAACCGAGTACGAAGAAAAGTCTAAACCTTTACCGTTCCCTCAGTGCTCACCCTAACTATTGCGCTAAAGCCAAAGTTCGTGAACTCGTGACGACAAGATCTTCTCCCGTTAGCGGGTGTCTAAGAGAAATCCTCTTGGCAAGTAACTGTAGCGGTAAATTCTGCTCATCAGGAAACTCATGACACACCGTAGGGTAGAGAGTATCACCAAGAATAGGGGCACCTAAAAGGAGCATATGGGCACGTAACTGGTGAGTTTTACCACTATGAGGTTTCAATCGATACACCCCATAAAGATTACGCGAGTTAGGGGCTACAAGATGAGGATTATGTTCCAGTCTCAGCTGATGAAGCTGCTCCGTCGAATAGTGAATACTTCGAACTAACTCAACCTCAGAGAGCGCATTAGGCTCAAGTCCTAGACTCAGACACTGCTGTTCAGAATGCTGAATAACTTGAACCTGCTGACGATTCTTAACGATGTGACTACGCACCACCTGCCATGGGGAACCCGAACCCTCCAACTGAGGAATCAGCGGGGCAACTGCCTCATACTCTTTGACAATGCGGCGGCTTTGAAACAACGTCTGAAAAGGGCCACGGCTCTGCGGAATCTTCGAAAAAACCAAAACACCCGCTGTCGCTCTATCTAAACGATGCACCGGCGAAAGTAACGGATTCTGATGCTGAACCCGCAATTTGGTCAACGCTGTTTGCGCAACAAACATCCCACGAGGAGTGGTGGGTAAAAAATGTGGTTTATCAACAACAAGAATCCACTCATCCTCATAAAGAACAGGAATATCATCAGGTAGTTGAGGCTCTTGGGATAGTTCACGGTAATACCAAATCGTTAGGCCACCCTCAAAAGGAGCGTCTAGAGGTAGGGGCGTACCATCTTCTGTGACAACCTCTCCTTGGCAAAAAAGGCGATTAACAACCTCTGGCGTATCAGGATAAAAACGAGCAATAAGATACTGCGCAATGGTGGGGGTAGGGGTATCTACCCGTGCACGTAAATCTTCGGGAAACTCAGTGGGGAGCTTGAGAGAAATAGGATCAATGCCAAGGCGTTGAGGTAGCGGTTTAACAAGAAGACGCCTGCGACTTCGACCAGCCATAAACACCACACTTTAACATACGAGACACACAAAGAAACAAAAAGATAACACCAACGATAACGCAAAGAACCCCAATAACCCCTTTTATGAGAGGAGAAGAAAAGCTTATGCTTAGTAGAAATTAATTCGTTAGTTCAAGAGGACCATCATGACAACAGAACACTTAGATACCGAAACTCTTCATAAAATCTTTGTGCAACCGCGTACTGCACACCAATTCACTCAACAAGACGTTTCTGACGAACAATTACGTGCAATATATGACCTCACCAAAATGGGTCCAACAGCCTTTAACTCTCAACCTTTGCGGCTGACCTTTTTGAGAAGCACCACTGCCCGAGAACGCCTGCTACCTCATGTTGCACCGTCAAACCAGCCGCAGATTCAGCAAGCACCCGTGAGCGCTATTCTCAGTTTTGATACACAATGGGTTGATAAGTTTGAAAAATTTAACCCGTCCATGGCTCATGCTGCACAAAAGTTCTCACGAGAAGAATCACGCCTTCATTCTGCTGAACAATCAGCAACACTTTCTGCAGGGTATCTCATCACAGCTGTTCGTGCCCTTGGGCTATCTGCTGGGCCAATGACCGGCGCAAACTTCTCTGCTATCAATCAGGAATTCTTCCCTGATGGAAACCAACGTGCCTTCATGATCGTCAACATCGGGTATAGTACGCCAACCCCGTACAAACGAAATCCACGTTTTAGCTTTGAAGAAGTAGCCGAGATTCTCTAGAGCGTCATCGGATTGGTAAGAAACAGACGGTGAGCTGTGTAACCTATGAGGAGCCCGCCCCTACCTGACCGATACTGAGCTGAGTAACAGTATTATCTGAACAAGCTTCTGCTGGGAATTTTAAAACTAATGAGTTCGATGTCCCAGGGATGATGACGCGATAGCCTGCAGCTGTTGTGGGCTGGCACATTTGCTCACTGTAAAGTCCTGCACGGGTTTCTCTGAGGATTGCTGTTACAGACTCATGAGAATGTAAGACTTTACCTGAGCTCGTCCATTCTCCCGCGGGCACTGCACTTGCCCCAATCTGGTGACCATTTGCATCTACATAGTTCACACCTGGGTAACCGCTCAGAGAACACGGAGCTGTGCCAGTGTTACTGAACGTCAAACTAATATAGCGAGAGCCAGCAGCACCAGCACCGGGGGCTGCTTGTGCATCGATACGGATATTTCCATAGTCACAGACAGGTGTACTTGCTGTCATTGGAGCTGTTGAAGCTGGTGCCGGAACAACAGGTTCAGGGTGTGATGCTTCAGGCGTCGTCTTTGACTCACGGTGAGGTTCAGTAGCTACGGGAGGTTCTGGCGGAACCGTAATGACCGTTCCACGTGGAACGGGAGGTTCGCTGTATTCGATGACCTGCGGTTGCTGCGTAGGCTCTGGAGAAGGAACTTGTTCCTGTGCAGGTGCTGATGAGGTTGGGGCATGTCGTGTATCTTCGTCAGTTTTTGGTGCAGAAGAACTTGACGCTGGGGTAGGAGCAGAGCCGGACGCTGTGGAAGATTCTGCTGTCGGGCTTGGGGTAACTACTTTTGGTGTGCCTGTTGGTGCAGGGGCAGGAGAGGATGAAGCGGGGGAGGAGACCTCTGTTTGAGGCGTGGGCGCAGAACTCTGTTGCGGACTATGAGAACACGCGTTGAGTGCAAGTAGCCCGATGGTTAGATAGGGGAGAAATCTTGTGGTGGGGGAACTAAAGATTTTCATACTCACATCCCAGGTTTAAGCGTTATCGTCGCGCCGTCCATGCCTTCTGCATATTCTGCTTGGCAGCATAGTCGAGAATATTCGTTGGCGACATCGTCTACCATGTCGAGGAGGTCTTCTTCTGCTTCGGTGCGCTCGCCAGATGCTTCAAAGTGTTCTGGGTCGATGAAGGCGTGGCAGGTTGCGCATGATGCGTTTCCTCCGCAGGTTGCTAGTACTGGGAATTGGTTGGCAAGAAGTGCGTCAAGTAGTGTTTGGTCTTCTTCCCATTCTGCGGAACGGGTTTCTCCGTTTTCGTCGGTGACGTTGATATTGATGCTCATGTGCGGTGTACTCCTTGGGCGTTGTGGGTGAGTTGTGACCTTGTTATCGTGGAACGCTTTTAGGTTAACTATTATTCCTCTTTTATTCTGCACTGTGCGTAGTACGTGTGCGAAAATACGTCATAAATATGATGTGTAGAGTGTTCCTGTATGTTGTTATATGGCAGAAAGCTTGGGATAAAAATAAAACCCGATTCCTAAGAACCGGGTTTTATTTTCTGTGGTGCGCCCGAAGGGATTCGAACCCCCAACCTTCTGATCCGTAGTCAGATGCTCTATCCGTTGAGCTACAGGCGCATGTTTCTCGGCTTGGTTCTGAAACCCTTGCCGTTGCAACAGGTAATACTCTACAGAGTCTTTGGGGTAAAAGACAAATCAAAAATGCGTGACGCTTATCTCATTGCGTGTGAATGGGGTGCTCGAATGGGTGAATGTTTGATTTTTGTCAAAATATTATCAGTTTGACTAGGTTTAACTATTTGGTACGGATAAATCCAACATGCTAAGAGAAAAAACTTGTAATTACACAAACATCACGAAACTCAAACGATACTCTTGGTCTATCACGATGAGGTGAGCAACCTTGGTTGTTTAGCTCCTAAACCTTGCACTGAGCAGTACCGCCTGCACAAAGATTTAGGAGCTTTTGGCGTTTATCACGCAAAAACCAACACAACCAAGGACCGTTGTTTCAGCACATCGAGGTACTGAGACCATTAACACACTAAAAGGGGAAGCTCCTTATGAGCAACAAACAACAAAACACACAGGACAATGTTCTCAACACAGCTGTACTAGAACAGTTAGAGAATGCACCAACAACATACTCCGACATTATCAACTGGGTTCGAGACGTCGCACAGATGACACAACCTAAAAATATCCACTGGGTTGACGGAAGCGAAGAAGAATACAACCGCTTAGCGTCAGAACTCGTCGAATCCGGAACCTTCGTTCGACTCTCCGACCACGAATTCCCCAACTCCTACGCCGCATTCTCTGACCCCGACGACGTTGCTCGCGTCGAAGAGCGAACCTTCATCTGCTCCGAAAATGAACAAGGAGCAGGCGCAACCAACAACTGGCGCGACCCCGCTCAAATGCGAGAACTCATGAGCAAACTATACGCCGGCTCCATGCGCGGACGCACCATGTACGTTATTCCTTTTGTCATGGGTTCACTCGATGCAACCGAACCAAAATACGGTATTGAAATCACCGACTCTGCCTATGTCGTATGCTCCATGCGCATTATGGCAACTATCGGCACAGCAGTCCTCGATAAACTCTCTGCAACACAAGGGTTCTTTGTCAAAGCGCTTCACAGCGTCGGCGCACCCTTAGAGGAAGGCCAAGCAGACGTGCCATGGCCATGCAACCCAGAAAAGTACATCGTCCAGTTCCCTGAAACTCGAGAAATTTGGTCTTTCGGCTCTGGCTACGGTGGAAACGCTCTCCTTGGCAAAAAATGCTACGCGCTACGTATCGCATCGGCGATGGGACGTGATGAAGGATGGATGGCAGAACATATGCTTATCCTCAAAGTCACCAATCCCGAACAAAAAACTCACTATCTGGCGGCTGCTTTCCCATCAGCTTGCGGAAAAACAAACTTTGCCATGATGGAACCAACCATCGAAGGCTGGAAAGCTGAAATGATTGGTGACGACATCTCGTGGATTACCTTCAATGACGAAGGTAAACCCCACGTCGTCAACCCTGAAGCAGGAATGTTTGGTGTTGCACCTGGCACCGGCTGGAGCACGAACCCTAACGCAATGCGAGCTATTGCCAAAGGTAACACCATCTTCACGAACGTTGCTCTCACTGACGATAACTCTGTCTGGTGGGAAGGAAAAACCGAGGACGTGCCAGAACACCTTACGGACTGGCGCGGTGAGTCATGGACTCCTGATTGTGGGCGTCCGGCAGCTCACCCGAACTCTCGTTTCTGCACCCCTATTGAACAGGTTGATATGTTGGCACCTGAATTTAGCGAACCTGACGGTGTTCCGTTGAGCGCTATTATTTTTGGTGGACGACGTAAAACAACGGTGCCACTTGTCTCTCAAGCGCGCACATGGGAAGAAGGTGTCTTCCGCGGTGCAACACTATCCTCAGAAACTACAGCTGCTGCAAAAGGTGCAGTAGGTGTGGTGCGTCGTGATCCTATGGCGATGTTGCCGTTCATTGGCTACAACGTTAATGACTATTTTGCCCATTGGCTTGCTCTAGGAGAAAAGCATGGCGAAGAGAACATGCCAAAGATTTACTACGTGAACTGGTTCCGCCGTACTCCTGATGGAGGGTTCGCGTGGCCTGGTTTTGGTGAGAATTCTCGTGTTGTTAAATGGATTTTCGACCGTCTTGAAGGAAAAGCTCACGGCGAAGAGACCGCTCTGGGTATTGTTCCGGGCGTAGCAGATATCGACACCGATGGTCTGGATATTACAGAAGACCAATTACGTGCAGCCTTGGCTGTTAACCCTGAGGAATGCCGTGAAGAGCTCGAAAGTATCGATCAGTGGTTAGAAAGCCTAGGGGACGGGCTGCCCGAAGCCATTAAGGTTCAACGTCGTGCTTTTGCAGAACGTATTGGCAAATAATATTGGCACTATCTGATACGTCATATCAGGAACGGCAGTAATGTGTATATACACATTACTGCCGTTTTTTGATGTTTTAAGGGACGCAGTGCAATATAATTACCTAATTGATACTAATTACTATTAGTATCTCTATTTGGGGAAAGTATTCTAAGAATCTGATTGGAAGATTCTTGATGCTTTACATAAGTATTGTCGCCGCATTTTCTTTCGGAGGGTAAGCAACGGTGGAGAACCTGCTCAGTGTTAAAGGGTTAACTAAGAAGCATGATCACCTTCTCGCATTGAAGGGCGCCGATTTTGACGTCGCCAGAGGTGAGGTTCTAGGCTTACTCGGTGAGAACGGCGCTGGAAAATCAACATTAATATCTATTCTTGGTGGCTGGGACGTCGCCACCTCTGGCACCATGACACTCGCCGGAGAACCTTATAACCCTAAAACTCCTGATGAAGCACTTGCTTGTGGTGTTGGGTCTATCCGTCAAAAGTTCAAAGTTGACCCTGAACTTACTGTTGCTCAAGCTATTTTCCGTGCAACATTCCACGCTGATAAATCTGAAGAAGAACAGAACGAGCGTGCACAAAAACTTCTTGATGATGCTGGACTATCTATCAGCCCCACCACAAAGATGGGTGAACTGGTTCGCGCTGAGCAAGCTCTTATCGAGGTTGTTCGTATGGAAGCAGAAGAAACTCAGCTGGTGCTCATGGACGAGGTTGCCGCAACCTTTAACGACTACGAAATCTATCAATTCCATGAGATTACCCGTCGTCTGGTAGCAGAAGGCCGTTCTGTCATTTATATTACGCACCGTCTTGACGAGATTCGTTCTCTAGCAGATCGTGCTGTCATCTTGGACAACGGAATTATCTCTCACGAGATTTCCCCTAATATGATGAGCTCTCAAGAAATTGCATTTAAGATGTTCCACCGTGAGATTCCTATGGGGCAACGTCCTGAAGAATTCTCTGGTGAACACGAAAAGCTACAGGTTGAAGGCCTATGCGGTGCATCTGGTTTCTTGAAAGATGTGACATTCTCCGTTAATAAGGGAGAGGTTCTTGGGCTGACAGGTCTTCGTCGTTCTGGTATTAACGAGGTAGCAGCCGCTCTCGTCGGTGTTGATCAAGAAGCTACTTTTAAGACGCTAAAAATTAATGGTGAAGACGTCACCTTAGGAAGCCCCGAAGCCTCTGTCTCCTACGGTATTGGGTATCTTTCAGACGATGATGATGAGCTAGGCATCGCTAATGAGCGTTCTATCGCAAAGACCCTCATGGAATCTGCTGGTATTGAAAGCAACGCAGAGGGCTTCTTGCATGAGGTGTCTGCTCTTCGTGAGGTTGCTGACCAAATCCAGAAGCTACATATTAAGACCACTAATATTCAAAGTGAAGTCGGCAAGCTCTCTGGCGGTGACCAGCAGAAGGTGGCACTCGCTCGGTGGATGACTACTGACTGTGAGATTCTGATTCTTAACCACCCTACTCGTGGTATTGATGTGAGCGCTAAATCTGAAATTTATAAGATGCTCAAAGAACTCACAGAAAAGGGTACTTCAATTATTCTGATTGGTTCGGATATGTCTGAACTGATTGAGCTGTGTAACCGTATTGCTGTGATGCACGATGGCAAGCTGGTATCTATTCAAAATAATGAAGAAGCTACTGAAGATACTCTGATGGAAGCTGCTATCGGAGACGACGAGCTTTAAAATATTTTAGGCGCCCCACCTTATCGAGGTGGGGCGCCTAAAATATTTTAAAGAATAAGGGTGTATCGCTTCGTGACACGAAGCGATACACCCTTATTTGGTGCCTCTAGAAACAAAGAAGTTTAGAGGGAAATGCGTGAAGCAATGCTGTTGAGCTTGTGACGTGCAAGTGCCAAGTTAGCAGTGTTGCGGTCAAGTACGAGGTAAACGAAAAGACCTGAAGTCTCAGAAGCGTTGAGTACGTTCACGAGGTGGTACTGGCTAGAGAGGGTAATCATAATGTCTTCAATGTTGCCACCAAGGCCGAGGTCGGTCATGGTCTTGAGCTTCGCGCGAACTACGTTGGAGTTACCTGCTGCAGCAACGGTCAAGTCAAAACCGGGGGCACCGCCAGAAGCGAGAGCCATACCAGAAGAAATGTCAACAAGTGCTGCACCGGAAGCGCCCTCGATGGAGAGGAGTTCCTGGATTGAGGATTCTAGAGAGGACATTGAAATCCCTTTCTTAGTTTCGAGTGAAAAGTCTATTGCGTTGTGCCGAACACCCTTGATGTATTGGACATACCCGCCACACGAGGCTCGTACAAATAGATTCACAAAGGAATCTTAAAATGCAAATGCTTTATATATATTACCTCTTGCACAACAAATTAGGGGACACGGTGGGAGTGTCGTTGCTTGAGATAGGAAAACTTTTGACATAAAAAAGGACATTTTTTGGGTTTTATCAGGGTAATAAACACTTCTGCGTCTGAGTGTCAGGGAGTTTTATTCGGGTTTTTCTCTTCTAGCAGATACAGTTTTATTGTCGTCTTTTTGCGCAATGTCTATGGGAGGTGAGCGTATGCGACTTACTGCGTTTTCAGATGTTTCTTTGCGTATTATGATGCTGCTTTCTGGCGCTGAGGGGCATCAGCTCTCTACTCAGGCTATTGCTGAAGGAGTAGGAACTCCTTATCACCATGTGACAAAATCTGTTGCTTTTTTGGCTCATCAGGGGTGGGTGCTTTCGAGTCGAGGGCGCTCAGGGGGTGTAAAGCTTTCTGACGAAGGTAAGAATGTGACGATTGGGCAGTTGTTGCGTCATACTGAGCGAGATAGTCCGATTGTTGAGTGTGAGGGTGCAAAAAGCTCTTGTCCTCTCAATACTGAATGCGATGTGCGTGCTCATTTGGCGCGTGCTCGTCAGGCGTTTTATGAGGTATTGGATCCTGTTGTTATTTCTTCTTTGCCGACGCAGAAGCAATTACAACCGGTTTTTGTTCAGCTAGGTTTATCGCCTTCTGGCAAGTGAGGATAGTATTTTTAGTGTGCTGTGGCAGGTTGTCCCGCGGGAGGGATAACCTGCTTTTTGTTTCCCCAATGCGTAATTCTTGCATAAAATATGCTAATTTAATAACGGGTTTACACACAACCTGTCACTAAGGAGACATCACATGCTTTCAGAAAAGTCACGCCCCATCATCGAGGCAACCCTAGCAGTCGTTGCAGAACGAATGCCACACATCACCCCAGAGTTCTACCGTCGAATGTTTGCCGCTCGACCAGACCTCATGGACGGAATGTTCTCACGCTCCTCCCAACTCGAAGGAACCCAACCCCAAGCACTCGCCGGTTCCGTCGTCATCTTCGCAGACTACATCTTCAACAATCCCGACAAATACCCCGACGAAGTCCTCTCACGTGTTGCCCACAAACACGCATCCCTCGGACTCCAAGCCGTAGAATATACCACCGTCTACAAATACCTCTTCGAAGCTATCGCAGCAGACCTCGGAGACGCCTGCACCCCCGAAGTAGCTGAAGCATGGAGCGAAGTATACTGGCTCATGGGTAACGCCCTCATCAACATCGAAAAAGGCCTCTACGCTTCCCAAGCAAATGACGTCATGCACGCCCCCTTCCGCCTCATCAAACGTGTAGAAACCGGCGATAACGTCGTAGATATGACTTTTGAAGCAGCTAACGACGTACCCCTCACCCCCGCAAAAGCAGGACAATACGTCAGCCTCATCGCAAAAGCTGAAGATGGACTCAAACAAGCCCGACAATACACCCTGCTACCAGCCGGAGAAAACCAACGCCGTATCGCCAGCAAACTTGACCCCAACGGCGAAATGACAAAAATTCACCACGCACTCAAAGTCGGCGACATCATCCAGCTTTCCAACCCCTACGGCGACATCACCCTCGGCGGGTTCGGAGACAACGGCACTAGCCCCCTATACCTCTTCTCTGCAGGTATCGGAATCACCCCCATGATTGCTTTCCTCGACGAAATGGTACGCGAAAACTCCACCCGCGAAGTCGTCCTCGTACATAGTGACCGCACCCCCGAAAGCTGGCCACTACGTGAAGAAGCAGAAAAACTCGTCTCTTCACTCCAGAACGGAAAAATTGTGCGATTCTTCGAAGAGTCCCACGACGGAGAACACCAAGGTCGACTAGATATCACCCAACTCGACATCGACCCCAACGCCATGGCATACCTCTGCGGGCCTCTTCCCTTCATGAAGAACGCAAGAAGCCAACTCATCGACGCAGGTATCCCCGGTGTTCGTATCCAATACGAAATCTTTGGACCTGACCAATGGATGCTTCGCGACACCGCCCGCGCAGCACAACACTAATTCTCTTCCCCTAAAAAAGAAGTTGCCCTGACGCTCAAAACGTCAGGGCAACTTCTTCACTTTAATGTGAACAAAACCAACTAATTAGCTAGCACGTACAATGCTAAGAATCTGATCACGAACACGTTCCATCGTCTGCTGATCGGGAGCTTCCAAATTCAAACGCAAGAACGGCTCAGTGTTCGATGGGCGAAGGTTAGCCCACCATCCCTCAGAGCGGTGCTCAAAAGTGGTACCGTCCATGGTTGATACCTCAACAGCATCACCCAACGCTTCAACCACACGAGCAATAGTGGCGTCTTTATCGGCAACCTCAGAGTTAATCTCGCCAGAAGCCACATATGGAGAATACTCCGCCGCAATCTGAGAAAGAGAATTCTCGGAAGAACCAAGAACAGCCAAAACATGCATTGCTGCGAGCATGCCAGTATCAGCGTTGAAGAAATCCTTGAAATAATAGTGAGCAGAATGCTCGCCACCAAAGACACCATTTTCTTCAGCCATAACAGCCTTAATGAAAGAGTGACCCACACGAGTCTTTACGGCGCGAGCGCCCTTCTTCTCCACAAGTTCAGGTACAGCCTTAGACGTAATGAGGTTATAGATAATAACGGGCTCTTCAACGCCTTCAGCTTGAGCACGAGCAATTTCTCGTTCGGCAACAATAGCGGTAATGGCAGAAGGAGAAACCGGTTCACCCTTTTCGTCAACGACGAAGCAACGGTCTGCGTCACCGTCAAAAGCTAGACCAATATCTGCACCGTGTTCTACAACAGCTTTTTGTAAATCAACGAGGTTTGCTGGTTCTAGTGGGTTAGCTGGGTGATTTGGGAAAGTTCCATCGAGCTCAAAATAGAGTGGAACAATTTCTAGAGGTAGACCAGGAAGAATGGAGTTGCCAAGAACTGCTGGGGTGGTCATGCCGCCCATGCCGTTACCTGCATCGACAACAACCTTAAGAGGGCGAATATTCGATAGGTCAACGAGGTTACGTAGATATTCTGAGTAGTCTTTGAGAACATCTTTTTCGCTGACAGAGCCAACATTATCTACTGAAGGAATAGACCCTTCGTTGAGATAGTCTTGGGCGCGGTCACGAACGTCAAAAAGTCCGGTTTCAGAAGAAATAGGTACGGCACCAGCCTTAGACATTTTCATGCCGTTGTATTCTGCTGGGTTATGGCTTGCGGTGAAGGTAACGCCAGCAGCATTTTCTACACCACACGCAAAGTACAGCTCATCGGTAGAAATAAGGCCAATCTTGATGACGTTTGCCCCACGAGCAGTAGCACCTTCAGCGAACGCTTCGGTGAAGCTTTCGCCAGATGGGCGCATGTCGCTACCTACGAGGACATTCTGACCAGAAAGTTCTAGAACATCAACGAATGCAGCTGCCGTAGCACGGACAGTTTCTTCAGTAATAGTTTCCCCAACGATGCCGCGAACATCGTACGCTTTAAAGGATGCGGTTAGATCAATTGTATTCACGGGGTTATTCTAACTGTTTCTCACAGTAATACCGGACTATTTTCTCAGGGTATGGCTATAAACACTGAAAAATGCTTCTGGCTGATGAAACAATCCCGAGAGTATAGATAAGGATATGATGGACTCTATGGGTGAACTAATACGTTTAGAAAACACAATACAGAACTACGCTTGGGGTTCTTTGACCGCCTTAGCAAAAATGCGAGGAGAAGAAACTCCTTCAACACAACCAGAAGCAGAACTTTGGGTCGGTGCACATAACGCTGCCCCATCATATGTGTTAATTGACGGAGAACGTATAGGTCTTAATACCCTCGTTGAACAAGATCCCAAACGTTTCTTACCTTCTGACTATGAGGGCACAACTTTTCCATTTCTTTTTAAGATTCTTGCTATTGACGCCCCTCTTTCTATTCAAGTCCACCCAACGCCTGAACAAGCGCTCGCAGGATACCATGCCGAAAACGAACAGAATATTCCTCTAGACGCCCCGCATCGAAATTACAAAGATGAGCATTCCAAGCCGGAGACCGTTATTGCTCTATCTGATATGACAATTCTGACCGGTGTACGTCCTGTTGAAGAGTTGCAACATATTGCGCAGGTATTTGACCTTCAGTGGCTTCTACCTCTACTAACAGCACCTAACGATAAAGAACTTCTTGCCGCTATTTTACGTATGGATACAGCTGACGCGAAGCGTCACCTAGAGGTGACGCTATCTCATACTGCTCAATGGTTAGAACAGAACCCTACTGTTGTAGAGGGCGTCCTTTACGATGTTGCACAGTTGATGCAACTTCTTCAGCAGAAGCACCCTGCCGATATTGGGGCGCTGGTTGCGATGGTGATGAACCTTTTGCACTTGCACCCTGGCGATTCTGCGTATACTCCAGACGGGCAAGTTCATGCGTACGTATCAGGTACAGCGATTGAACTGATGAACCCTTCCGATAACGTCATGAGAGCAGGGCTCACCCCCAAGCATATTGATGTTGAAGAGCTCATCCGTATTCTTGCGGTGCAACAGGATGCGCCGGTGGTTCAGCGTGCTCAACCTGATGATGACACTCTTGGGGTGTTTAGCATGTGGGATCCACGATTGAGCGTAACACGCGTTAAACTTTCTCAAGGTCAGAGCGTTTCTTATACCTTTAAAGGTGCTGCTGCAGTGATTGGCACAAGCGGAGAACTGGCGATAAGCACCCCTAACGTTCAGCTCACTCTCGGTGCTACAGAATCACTGTTACATGCTGGCAGCGATACCCCCACCACTATGAGCGGTGTTGGCGAAGCCTACATCGCCGCATACATATAGACTCAGCTACTGAGCCAAAAGAAAGACCCCCATGAATATCATTTTGACTGTTACCGGACACGACCATCAAGGAATTGTGGCAGCTGTTGCCACAGAATTGGCAAAGAATCAGGTAAATATTCTCAATATTTCGCAGACTCTTATGGACGATTATTTCACCATGATTTTGCACGGACGTTTCGATGACGAAACTCAAAGTATCCAAGAACTACAAGAGGCTATGCGCAGTGTAGAAGAGGAACAGCGTCTGAAAATTCGTATTCAATCTGAAGCTATTTTCGACGCAATGCACACCCTCTAGGAGTTTGTGATGGTTTTTGATCGTAACGCTAATATCCTCGAAACTCTGCAAATGATTGAGGAGGATAAGCTTGATATTCGTACGGTAACGATGGGTATTTCTCTGCTGGACTGTGCTGATGCGCAGGCCGAGGTTGCCTGCCAAAAGATTTACCAAAAAATTACTCAACGCGCACAAAAACTTGTTGAAGTTGTTGAGGGCATTGAAGCCGAACTGGGCATTCCCATTATTAATAAACGTATCTCTGTGACCCCTATTTCTTTAGTGGCTGGGGCGAGCGACGCAACGGACTACGTGGAATACGCGAAAGCTTTGGACGCTGCAGCGAAAGCCACTGGGGTAGATTTTATCGGTGGTTTCAGCGCCCTTGTCGATAAAGGTATGACTCCTGCAGATAGCCGTTTGCTTGAGAGTATTCCACGAGCTCTCAACGAAACGGACGTTGTGTGCGCGTCGGTTAATATTGGGTCTTCTCGAGCCGGCATTAATATGAGCGCTGTCGCTAAGATGGGCGAGGTTATTCGTCAAACGGCAGAAGGCTCAGCTCATAAACATGGTTTTGCGTGCTCTAAACTTGTGGTTTTTGCGAATGCTGTATCTGATAATCCTTTTATGGCCGGTGCATTCCACGGTGTACAAGAAGCTGACACCGTTATTTCTGTAGGAGTTTCTGGACCCGGTGTTGTCAAACGTGCTCTTGAACGAGTCCGTGGCGAATCTTTTGACGCATGCGCAGAAGCAGTGAAGAAAGCGGCCTTTAAAATTACTCGTGTTGGGCAGCTCGTCGGAAACCTCGCTGCAGAACGTCTAGGAGTTCAGTTCGGCATCGTTGATTTATCCCTTGCCCCTACCGCCGAGGTGGGGGATTCTGTGGCACATATCCTTGAGGAGATGGGCCTAGAGAGTGTTGGCACACACGGCACAATTGCTGCTTTAGCGTTAGTCAATGATGCTGTGAAAAAAGGTGGCATGATGGCGTGCTCTCATGTGGGTGGGCTATCTGGATCTTTCATCCCAGTATCAGAAGATATTGGCATGATTGAAGCAGCTGCCGCACAGAAAATTACTCTTGATAAGCTCGAAGCGATGACAGCCATTTGTTCTGTCGGTTTAGACATGGTCGCTATTCCCGGTGATACGTCAGCATCTACGATTGCTGCCATGATTGCTGATGAAGCTGCAATAGGTGTCATGAATCATAAGACAACTGCGGTGCGTGTTATTCCTGCTATTGGTCTTGAGGTCGGGCAGATGGTGGAGTTTGGTGGGCTTCTAGGGCGGGCCCCTGTGATGCCCATCCACGCTGAATCTTCTGAACTATTTGCGGCTCGCGGTGGAAGAATTCCTTCTCCTGTTCACGGTTTTAGGAACTAATATGTGTTGAGCGGTTTGCTCACTTTCCCCATATTTAAAGCGGTGGTGTTCTCTCAAAAGATGAGAGAACACCACCGCTTCATACTGCTTGTGAAGAGTTATATATCTTCTTAGTTGAGGTAGAAGATTTTGTCCTTATTCTCAGCCATGTGCTGTGCGTTCCAGTCTGCACCGCCGTCAAGGTTTGCAGCGAGGAATACTGGTGCGCTGATACCTTGTGCCACAAGATTCTCGATAATGCCTGCAGATAGTGAATGCAAGATTGCGGTGGAGGTGACTCCAGATGCAGGGGTGAACTTCTGAGGCACGCCCTCTAGGCTCAGCACTGCGTCTCCTGCATCTACTTGGTTGTCGATGAGGATATCTGCATGGTCTTTGAGTTTGGTTCCGTCGGGTACACGTGAGGTGACGGCTTCGGTGTATTTAGAGGAGGTGAGTCCTACGACGAAAATACCGCGAGCGCGTGCTTCACGTGCTAGCTCTACGGGGAGCGCGTTACGTCCGGAGACGGAGACTACGATGAGGACGTCTCCTTCTTTGAGTGGTGCATTGTTGAGCACTACTTCAGCGTATCCGGGCATCTGTTCCATCTGCGACCCGAGGGTGGTTGGGCGTGTGGTGAGTGCTTCAACACCGGGTGCGTAGAGTGGGTTGATGAGCATGAGTCCGCCGGCACGGTAGACGATGTCTTGTACGGGAAGGCTGGAGTGTGAAGCGCCGAAAGCGAAGATGCGTGCGCCTTGTGCTACGCGTTCTGCGATAGCTTGTGCGGCTTTGTCGATGGTGGGGACTTCTTCTTCACGAATTTTTTCGAGAAGTGAGATGATTTGTTGGTAGTAGCTATCCAGTAGCTGTGACATGATGACCATCCTTTACGATGTATGAGTCGAATGGGGGGTATGTGATGTGGATTGGGGGAGTGTTCTTAGGCGAGGATGCCGAGAAGTTGTCCAATCCAGTGGATGATGATGCCCGGTACGATGGCGTCAGGAACAGTGAAGCCTAGTCCTGATGCGCCGAGGGCAGGCAGGTCGCCGAAGGCGTTGATGTGGTAGGCGAAAGAGATGAGAATCCAGCCGAGGAATCCCCAGAGGAAGCCTCCTAGCCATGCTGCGGTTCGTCCGCCGGTAGAGTTTGCGAAGATTGCTGCGGTACCGGATGCGAAGAATGCAACGATCATGGAGGGGATTGGTACTGGCCAACCTAGTGCAACGCAGATAACCATGCCGGTGATTTGGCCGATGAGACCTGAGATGAGGCCGATGAGTAGTGCGTTGGGGGCGAAGGCGAAGAGTACAGGAACGTCCAGCGCGGGGATGGCGTTGGGGATAACTTTTTGGGAGATACCTTCGAATGCGGGAACGATTTCGCCGATGAGCATGCGGACACCGTAGAGGAGGATGAGCATACCTGCGGTGAATTGCATGGCCATCATGAAGGAGAAGATGACCCAGCTTTGTCCGTCGGAGATACCGCCGTCTGCTACGGGTGCTTCGAAGGCGCTTACTCCTGCGGAGCTGACTGCTGCTAGTGCTGAGCCGAGTGAGACAATCATCATGACGATGGAGGTGGATACTGCAACGTCGCGGAAGAATGAGAGTTTCTCGGGGAGTTTGATGTCTTCGGTGGATTTTTCTTTGTTTCCTACGACCATGCCGAGGTATCCGGCGAGGACGTTGAGGAGGGTTTGTCCGTGTGCGAAGCCGACGTCATTTCCGCCGGTGATACGACGGACGAAGGGTTGTGCGATGGCGGGGGCGAATGTCATGTATGCGCCGTCGATGAGGGAGGCGATGATGACGGTCCATACGGGGCCTAGTCCGAGTTGGTAGATGGCGATGGTGAATGCGCCGGCGTGTACCCAGATCATATGTCCGGTGAGGTAGACGTAGTGCCATGGGGTGAATCGTGCGAGGAGTAGGTGCACGATGTAGCCGAAGAGCATGGTGAGACCAATTTGTGAGCCGAGGGCTGCTACTGGTCCGGTTTGTACTGCTGAGACGACGGCTTCGTCGAAGGTGACGAATGTGGTGATGTTGCTGGCGGGGAATGCCATCTCGAACATCTTTTGGATGGGTGCTAGGCCTTGGATGAGGACTGTTGCACCGCCGGCGATGATAAGTAGTGATAGTGCTGTTTTGATGGTGCCGGTGATGACTTCATCGGCTGCTTTTTTCTGTGCGACTAATCCAATGAACGCAATGAATCCGACGATGATTGCGGGGATTTGGATGAGTTGTACGAAAAAGTCAAGGAGAGAGTTCATTGCTTCTACCTCAAGCTATATGGGGAATGGGGAGTGGTGTGGCTAGTTGCCTGCGGTGAAGTCGTTTACTGCGGCGAGTACTTTGGTTTTGACTTCATTTTTGTCGATGAGGTTGTCGATGAGTACGACGATTGCTTTGGTTCCTTCAACGTTTTTTGCCATTCCGGTGGTGGTGACGACGATGTCTGAGGGTTGTGATTTGAAGGAGCCAAGGTCGATGGCTTGTACTTTTGCGTCGATGTTTTCTGCGTTGAGGAGGGTGCGGATTTGGCTTGCGAGCATCATAGAGGTTCCGAGTCCCATGCCGCATACGGTTGCAATTGAAATCATGATGATTATTACCTTTTCTTTGTGTTGTTTTATTGGGTGAAAACTTCCATCAGTTGAACGTCGCTGCTCGCCTGACGGGCCTTTTCGATGAGTTCTTGTTGTCCGAGGACGTCTGCTAGTTCTTGGATTTTTTCCATGTGTCCGTCGGTGCTTTCGGATGCGAAAGAAATGAGGAAGTCGACGGGGTCGTTGTTTTTGCTGCCGAATTTTACGGGGGTAGCTAGTGTGACGACTGCTGTTCCTGCTTTGAGGACTCCGCTGGTTGCTTTTGCGTGGGGCATGGCAATGCCGGGGATGAAGACCATATATGGTCCGAAGTCTTCGACACCTTTGATCATTGCTTCGGTATATTCTTTGGTCGCTATTCCGGCTTCTTCGTAGAGTTCACCAACGATGCTGATGGCTTCTCTCCAGTCTTTTGCTGTGCGTTGGGCTGAAACAACGTCTGGTACGAAGGTCATTGAGACCACCTCATCTTTCTCAACTGTTACACAAGCCATCATAATGATTGAAAATGACTGATGTAAAGCAAGTTGAGTGAACTTTTCGCAAAATAATCAAAATTAGTCACTTTGTTAAATAAAGTGATTTCTGACTTTTAGTAACACGCTTTTCATGTTAAATGCCGATTTTCTAGGGTAATCTTCTTGGTTTCTAGGGTTTTTGGTGGAGTGTTGGCAAGTAAATGTGACTGATTGAAAATTATTCTTGTAGACACCAAAAGAATCATATGTAATCATAATTATGAAAACTTTTGATTAATTGGGTGATGGATTTTGAGAAAAACCCCAACACCAAACACAGAAAGGCCACAACTATGACAACTCCCGGCGCCCACATGAAAGAAGAACTCCTCAGCCAACCACAAACCTGGGCACAAGCACTCGAACTAGACACCTCAGCACTACCCCAAGACGGCACAAAAGTCGCAGCCGTAGGATGCGGAACATCCTGGTTCATGGCACAAAGCTACGCCGCACTACGCGAAAACGAAGGACACGGAATCACCGACGCCTTCACCGCAACCGAAGTACCCACCGAACGCGACTACGACGAATACCTCATCATCTGCCGCTCCGGAACCACCAGCGAAATCATCACCTTCATGGAATCCGTCAAAGGGAAAAAACCTATCACCGTACTTGTCGGAGTCGCAGACTCACCCGTAGCAGAACTAGCAGACCGCGTCATAGACCTCGGCTTCGCCGACGAACAATCCGTCGTACAAACCCGCTTCGCCACCACCGTACTCATGCTCCTCCGCTCCTCCATCCACAGCCGCGACATCTGCCAAAACGCCATCAAAGACTGCGAACGAGCACTATCCGAACCACTAGATCCAGAACTCATCAACGCAGAACAATACTCATTCCTCGGCACCGGCTGGACAGCACCCATCGCCACCGAAGCGGCACTAAAAATGCGTGAATCCTCGCAAAAATGGACAGAATCCTACAACTCCATGGAATACCGACACGGCCCCATCGCTATCGCATCAGAAGGCCGTATCACCTGGCAATTCGGACAAGCACCAGCAGGCCTTCGCGAACAAGTAGAAGCCACCGGCGCACGCTTCGAAAACCAAGACCTAGACCCCATGGCAGACCTTGCACGCCAACACCTCGTAGCACTCGAAACAGCCCTAGCCAACGAGCTAGATCCCGACCAGCCACGCAACCTCACACGCTCAGTCATCCTCAACTAAACACAAACTGAAGGTAGAGGTAAAAGCCATGAACACATCAGCCGTTGTCGCTATCACGCTCAACCCCGCACTAGACATCACCATCACCATCGAGCACCTCAGCGCAGAATCAACACTACGCATTCCCGCCGCTCAACGTCGCCTCGGAGGTAAAGGACTCAACGTCGCCAACGTCGCCGCCGAACAAGGCTATACGGCCGTGGCTCTAGGGCCCATCTGTCACGAATCTCTCCAAGAGCTTCACCAACGACAAACTGAGCAACGCAACACAACGCACCCCCTCAACGACGGTGTGCACACGGCTTTTACCCCTACCCCCACACCTTTACGTAGCACCTACGCAATACACCAAAAACACGACTCCTCTACCACCATCATCAACGAAAACGGTGCAGAACACCCAACCCACGTGTATGAAGGAATCCTCAACACCCTAGAAGACACCCTCAAACACTACGATCACTGTGCCGTAACACTCTCTGGCTCTTTCCCGCCAGCAGCACCCACCACACTCATCAACGACATCAGCACGCTCTGCCAACGCTACGGCAGCACTTTCATCGTAGATACCTCAGGGAAACACCTCCTCGACGCCGCTCAAGCACACGCCGACTACCTCAAACCCAACTACTCTGAACTTCTCGAAGCCACCCAATCAGACGAACTCTTCACCGCTGTCAAAAAACTTCAAAACCTCGGCGCTCAAAACATCATCGTCTCTTGCGCAGAAGACGGACTGTACTTCATCAACCACCATCAGGCATACCGCGCCAAACTCGCCCAACCACTGCAAGGTAACCCCACCGGCGCCGGAGACGCACTCGTCGCAGCACTCGCCACCGGACTCATCGACAAACTTCCCACCGAAGAACTCCTCCGCCGAGCAATCTGCTGGTCTGCCTTAGCGCTCACACAACCTATCGCCGGAGCTATTGGCACCGAATGGGAATCCCTCAACACCAACATCCTGATGGAAAAAATCCGCTAACCCAAACCTTTATCCCCTGAACACAACCACGACAGGAAAGAAAACCATGCCACAAATCAACACCATCGACCTCGTACGCTCCGCCGACCAAAACCGCAGAGGAATCGGAGCTTTCAACGTCGTCCACCTAGAAACAGCAGAAGCCATCGCACAAGCAGCCGAAACAACAGGCTTACCCGTTATCATGCAGCTAAGCCATAACTGCATCAACTTCCACGGCAACCTCACCCCACTGGGGCAAGCCATGATCGACATCGCACAACTCTCCACCGCAAATATCGCAGTACACCTAGACCACTGCGAATCAGTAGACTTAGCCTGCCAAGCTATCGACCTCGGTTTTAACTCCGTCATGTACGACGGCTCCACCCTACCGTATGAAGAAAACCTCGCCGCCACGGTCAAAGTTGTAGAGTACGCCCACCGCAACGGCGCCAGCGTAGAAGCCGAACTTGGAGAAATCGGAGGCAAAAAAGGTGCCCACACCCCTGGTGTACGCACCGACCCCACCGAAGCACACGAGTTTGTACAAGCCACAGGGGTAGACACCCTAGCTGTTGCCGTCGGTAGCGAACACGCCATGACCGAACGTACCGCACGACTAGACCACGAACTCATCACACAATTACGTGAATCTACAGGGGTCCCACTCGTCCTTCACGGATCTTCTGGTGTCAGCGATGAGCAGATTCTCCAAGGAATCCGCTCAGGTATGACTAAAATCAATGTATCAACACACCTTAACAGTTTCTTTACTGAAGCTATTGCACAATACCTTCACCAAAACCCAACAGTTGTGGACTCCCGCAAATACTTGGGTGCTGCACGAGAAGCGTTAAGCGCAGAAGCCGCCCGACTATTGAGCGTCTTCGCCGGTTAAAGTGCGTTGAGAATAACCTCAAATAACTAGCTCATAGTGAATGGAACACGACCGACGATGCGCAGCCAACGACATGCCGAAATACTGGAACTCCTCAACGAACGCCAGTGCCTTAGCGTCAACGAAATTATTGACGCCCTAGACATCTCAGCTGCAACAGCCCGACGAGACCTCGACTACCTCGCCGGCGAAGGTCTTCTGCAACGAACCCGTGGTGGAGCACAAAGTAACCAAAACGTCCTCGCCAGCCCTATGAGCCGTAGAGACTCTTCTCACCTACCACAAAAAACCGCTATCGCACGTGCTGCTATCGAGCATCTACAACCTGGCATGATTATTGGCTTTACAGGAGGTAGCACCGTCGGAGAAGTCGCCCGCGAACTATCACAATGGGTCTACCAACACCAAGATGTTGAACTTACCCCCGCTCAACCTCTTCTGACCGTTGTCACCAACGCCGTAGACATCGCTTATGCGCTCGCCGAGAACTCATGTATCAAAATTGTTCTCATCGGCGGTGAAGTCAACAGCTACTCCTACGAAATCACCGGACCTTTTGCGACCGACATGCTCAAAAACATCTCCCTCGATTTGGCATTTATCGGGGTGAACGGTTTTGACCAGAACGGCCCAGGAACAGTGAACGAATATGAGGCCATGGTGAACTCTGCGATGGCAACACGTGCAGAAAAAACTTTTATTGTTGCTGATTCTTCAAAGTTTGGAAAACGCTCATTCTCTAGTGTGGGCGGAGTCGAAAACATCTCAGAAGTGATTACCGACTCTCAGCTACAACCAGAACTTGCTGAGGAAGTCCAAAACCTCGGCTATAACCTCAAAATTGTTGATTTATAACATTCTAAAGGTGTGAATATATACCATGTCTTCTCTTCTGATTCATTCAGCAACCGTCTACGACGGAACCATTGGCGGCGTTTATCCCGATAGCGCAGTTCTCGTAGAGGACGGAAAAATCACCGATATTCTGAGCACCTCTGAATGGAAGACAAAACAAACCCCTGATACCCGTATTGTTGATGCGCAGGGTGCTCCCGTCGTTCCCGGATATCTTGATATACATCATCATGGCGGGGGAGGGCATGCCTATGATGAGGCAAATCTTGATACTGCACGTGTTGCACTCAACGCCCACCGTCAGCATGGAACAACTCGAAGCGTCTTATCGTTCGTGACGAACTCGATAGAACATATGGCAGGCGCTCTGAACACTTTTCAACAGCTACTCAAAGACGATCAGCAGGTTCTTGGATTCCACGCCGAAGGGCCGTTTCTTCACCCACAACATAAGGGTGCCCACCCCGAAAAACTGCTCAAGGACCCATTAGCTGAAGACGTTGAGAGACTACTTGAAGCTTCAGACGGGCACCTCCGACAGATTACTTTAGCCCCCGAACGTCATGGTGCTTTATCCGCAATACAACGTTTTACGAGTGCTGGAACAGCTGTAGCTGTTGGCCATACAAACGCCACCTATGAGCAAGCTCAGCAAGCTTTTGCTGCAGGCGCTTCACTCCTGACCCACACGTTTAATGGGATGAACGGTATTCACCATCGTGCCCCCGGTCCGGTGATCGCCGCTTTAGAAGAACAATCTGTGTCTCTAGAAGTTATTAATGACGGTATTCATGTCCACCCATCAGTAGTACATACTCTTTTCCGTGAGGCTCCAGAACGTATTGTCTTGGTAACTGATGCGATGTCAGCTGCTTGTAACCCGGATGGTTTGTATATTTTGGGTACTTTAGATGTCAAGGTCGAAAATGGTGTTGCTCGTTTAGTACACGGGGATTCTCTTGCTGGCTCTACTTTGACGATGGACTACGCCGTGCAGCACGCTGTACGTTCTGTTGGTGTGGGATTAGATGTTGCAGTTGCTTCGGCAACGTCTCATGCTGCTCATGCTATTGGTGTGGGGCGAAGCTATGGGCGAATTGCTCCAGGGTATTCGGGAGATATCCTGATTTTGGATGAGCAGACGTTACTTCCAAACCATATTTATGTAGATGGCGTCCCTCAACGATAGTATGTTTGCGTATTTCACCGATGTTTAGCGAACCTCATCGCTGGTAGGTTTGGTAGAAGTCATCGAGATAGTAGCAATTTCTCGTGCTCCTTGACCGAACGCGAAACTGCATATTGTTGAGGTGATAAAAATGACGCCAGCTAAAACCATTGCCCATTGAGGACCTAACCTATCCGATAACGGGCCAACGAGTGAATTTCCGATGAGCATTCCGCCGGTCATGACAACTGTCATAAGAGAAAACAATCGCCCTTGAAACTCTTCTGGTGCAGATTGAACAAATACTAAGTTGCCAACAACTTCTTCTGGGCCATACGCAAGACCCCATATGAACCATAAGATGCAAAACATCAGAAATTGGGGTTCAAAGCCCATCAGCATATTGGTGAGTCCGTATATTGTTCCAGATGCTAGAAGCCAGGATCGTGCTCCTCCTCGGAACTTCATTTTGCCAGCGATTATAGAACTAGAAATCGTTGCTACACCATAGCAAGCTGACGCAATCCCAAACTCAAAACTGGTTAGCCCTAAATTTTCGCTCACGTATGGAACTGCAGAAAGAACACCAATAGGAACTGCTGCCATTGAGAAGAACCAGAAAATATACAGGGTCTTTAATGCTGGGATATTTCTGGCTATCTCAATGCCCGCTTTGACCATGTCGATATTCTTTTGGCCTTGATGTTTTTCGGCCCGATTTTTATAGTCTGTATCAAAATTTTTGATGGTGTATATGAGCAAAGCATATACACCATAGAGAATGCCACAGATGACAAGTGTGTGCGAAGCGCCGATAAAACCTACTAAAGCGCCACCCATCACGGGGCTAACTGATTGCATGAAGAATGAGACACCAGCTCTTTTACCGATAAAATCTTGATAGTTCTCTCCAAAGATCAGAGGCAGGCTAGAGTACATCGCAGGCCGTTCTAATGCACCTACGCTAGAAGAAATAAAAGAGATAACCATCATCGCAAAAACACCGGCAGAAGCCCATGTCAGAGGCAACGTTATTAATAGAATAGATTGCAGAATGTTAGAGTAAGCAATGATTTTTTGCCTGTTGAGCTTCTCAACTTGTGGAGAGCCTAATATTCCTACAAGAATTGCAGGAATAGCACCAGAGACTGCAACTAGAGACGCCGATGAGAGCCTTCCTGTTGCTGTATACACCAGAAACGGAGATGCTATTGTTTTTATTCCCTCAGACGCTTCTGAAAGCATGAGAGCAGATAAAATTCTATACTCTAAAAATTTAGAAGATTTGCATGTAACGGCCATTGGTCTTCACTCGAGACTTCTTTTCCTATAACACGGTTGACTATCGTTGAATAAAGGAACACATCATCGCTTCAAAAGCGAGTTTTGCGCTAGCATTCGTTGAAATACGTTTACGTGTTAGCGTCAAAGTATCTAAATGTCCGAGTGCCTGTTCTGGGCTCATTCGTTGCGCATAATCATGTAATTCTGCGGTGAGGTGAGTATTAATCAGTGCAGAACCAGTACCAAGCTGTATCGTTAGCACATCTCTAAATACTGTCTGTAAATCAATCAGAAAACGGTCTAGCGTGTCGGTAGCCATTCGCCGACTACGACGTTTTTGCTCTTCTTCTAACTGACGAATCTGAGCTTTAACATTGGGTGTTATTTTTTCGTCTTCTGTTATTCCAAGAGTTCTCAAAAGTTCTTGTAATTCTCGTTCATGTCGTTCTTTTGACGTATGATCAGCTTCTTCTTGAGCGATGTTTACTAGCTCTTGAGCAGCATGCATTGCTGCTGGAACAGACGAGAGAAAAATAGGCATACGCACGACCTGCTCACGGCGTTGACGTGCTTTATCTGATTGTGCAAGATGGCGGGCAACCCCAATATGTCCTTGTGCTAATGACGCACAATGACGGGCAAGAGCTTCGGGGTATCCCTCAACACCAGCAAGGAGTTTAACCACTTCTTCCCGATCCGGTACTCGTAGGGTGACAGGCCTACAACGAGAACGAATCGTCACCAGAACATCAACGGGGGAGGGTGCACAAAGAATCCAGATGGTGTGTTCTGGCGGTTCTTCAATAGCTTTGAGAAGAACGTTAGATGTTCTTTCTGGCATCCTATCAGCATCTTCGACGATGATAATGCGCCAGCGACCTACCGCAGGTCTATCTTGAGCTTTGGTGACGAGTTCTCGTGCTTGCTCAATTTTGATGCTGATATTTTCAGTAGAAAAGTGCGTCAAATCTGCGTGGGTGCCACGTAAAACGCTATGGCAGGTTTTGCATACACCACATCCGCGCAGCTGAGTATTGGGTTCTTCGCAGAGTAAGGATGCTGCAAAAGCTCGTGCGGCGGTTGAGCGCCCTGAACCGGGTGGTCCGGTGAAAAGCCAAGCATGTGTAGGGCGTTCTAATTGTGCTTGTTGGCGGAGTTGCTCTACGACTTCTGGCTGACCGATAAGTGTGTCCCAGATACTCATCCTTGCTCCTGAATATGTCGGATGAGGTGGTCATAGATATTTTGGTGCATCTGTTCAATATCTTGTTGCGCATCAATACACACATAATGGTGTGTTTTTGCAGAAGCAGAATGCGGTAAATCGTTGAAAGCTTGCTGTATTTTTTGGTGGAAGCTATCTGGCTCTGCTTCTAGACGGTCTTGCTGCCCGCGACGATGAGTGCGTTGTCGGCTTTTTTCTAAGGGCAGGTCGAGAAGGAACGTAATATCTGGGTGCAGGTTTTCAGTGGCCCAGAGTGAAAGGTTTGTGATGTTTTCTTGGCCAAGTTCTCGCCCGATACCTTGATAGACAGCTGAGGAATCAATGTATCGGTCACATAGCACAATTTTACCTTCTGCTAAGGCTGGACGGATAAGCTGTTGAGCATGCGCAGCACGTGATGCAGCAAAGATGAGCGCTTCGGTCCGTGCGTCAATGGCTGTTTCAGTATGTTCGAGGACAAGCTGACGCAGTTTCTCTCCTATGGGGGTGCCTCCCGGCTCACGGGTGCATATAACATCGTAGTTTTCTTGGCGTAGCCGTTGCTCTAGAAGCTTGACTTGGGTAGATTTACCAGCACCATCGCCACCTTCAAAGACAACGAATATGCCGTTACCTAGATGTCCTGTTGCGTGGTGCTGTGCACTATAGTTTAGAGATTCGCTCACGCTTATAAGAGTATCAAAGCAATAGAAATAGGTACTTAGCTCAAAAGTGTCTTCTGCGGTAAGTAATAGAAATGTTTTCTGCTGTTAAAAAGTGTACGTACTATCGTGGATGGTTATGTTCAGCGTAGTCTAATGGGTATGAGTACAGCAAAAGACATTTCTTCAGCAACATATGTGGTGAGTGCCGGCCGTCCAGCCCCAGAACACGATGCACCGGTAAACCCTCCTGTTATTTTTTCTTCGACGTATCGCGGTGCAGGCACTGTAGACCCTGAACACGACAAAGTGTATGCACGCTTTGACAATCCCACATGGAACGGGTTTGAAGAAGTCGTCGCTGGTATTGAGGGTGCATCTCTGCCTGGGCTTGTCTTTTCGTCAGGAATGGCAGCTATATCTGCGGTTATGGATCTAGTTCCTGCTGGTGCAACAATCCTGATTCCACGTCACGTATACATGAGCTCAGCAACAATCGCTGAAGACTTGCAACGCCGTGGTGTTGCTGAGGTGATTCGCTTAGATATTGAGAATACTCAAGAAGTGATTGATGCTTTAGAGAGAGTCTCTCAAAAATATGATTTAGCTGGAAAAACTCCTCATTATTCTGCTCCTGAAGCGCTTTTATGGTTAGAGAGTCCCACTAACCCGATGCTAGAAGTCGCTGATTTACCCACGATTTTGAGTGCTGCTCAACGGCTTGGCGTACTTTCTGCGGTGGATAATACCTTTTCAACAGGTTTAGTTCAGCAACCTTTAGCTTTGGGCGCTGATGTGGTGGTTCATTCTGCAACGAAGTATTTATCAGGGCATTCTGATGTTCTTTTAGGCATTGCGGTCACTTCTCATCAGCCGTTACGGGAAGCTATTTTGCGTTATCGTACGCTACATGGCGCTATTGCTGGGCCAATGGAAGCATGGCTAGCGTTGAGGGGTATTCGTACATTGTCTTTACGTATGGAACGCTCTATGGATAATGCGCTGGAGCTGGCTCAGCGTTTGAGTGAGCATCCTGTTGTCGCACAGGTGCGTTATCCGGGGCTTCCGGAGGATGCTGGGTATGAGCGCGCTCGCCAGCAGATGAATGGTTTTGGTGCTGTACTGTGTATTGTTCTTGACGCTGATGCGGTGCAGACTCAGCAGGTGGTGGAGCGTTTGCGGTTGTGGACTCCTGCAACGAGTTTGGGTGGTGTGGAGTCCTTGGTGGAGCGTCGCCGTCGTCATCCGTCGGAGCCAGAGAGCATTCCTGAGTCGTTGATTCGTTTATCCGTGGGGATTGAGCATGTTGATGATTTATATGCTGATTTGTGTGAAGCTCTTGATGTTTTAGTCAAATGATAGGCTGTGTTGTATGAGTCCTCTATCTATTGTTGTGTATTTTCAGTGGGGCGTATCTGCTCTTTTCGCTTTAGTCGTTGCTGGTTTGTCTTTATGGGCGTTGTTAGATGCTGTTCGAGCTACGGACTATGCTTATCAAAGCGCTTTTAAGCGGACTAAAACTTTTTGGGTCGCCTTAACGGGTGGTAGTGTCTTGGCTTCTGCTCTGGCTCTTTTGACCTTGTCTCAAGGTGGTGTCCCTAATTTGTTCTTCCAGCTTTTTGCGGCTATTGCGGCTGGCGTGTTTTTGGCTGATGTTCGTCCGGTTGTTACGGTGCGTCGCAATAAAGACTATTAAACACAACTAAACGCAAAAAGATTCTGAGGGGTTTATGGTGTGCTGTTATCGCGCATCATAAACCCCTCTATTGTGCATTGATTAGTGCATTTATAAGATTTCTTGTGTTTTTTCTTGATGTTCGTCGCGTATTTTCCAGAACTTTTAGGGATTTTTAAGTGGGAATACCTTTGCATGTGTGGATAGTAGTGGAACAATGGAGATATGACTTACAAACTAGTATTACTCCGTCACGGCCAGTCCGAATGGAACGAACTCAACCTCTTTACCGGTTGGGTGGATGTTAACCTCACCGAACAGGGCCGAGCAGAAGCTCAACGCGGTGGCCAAATGCTCAAAGAGCGCAATATCCTTCCCGATGTTGTTCACACCTCTCTACAACGTCGCGCTATCAATACCGCAAACCTCGCTCTTGACGCTGCAGATCGTCTGTGGATTCCTGTCAAACGCAACTGGCGTTTGAACGAGCGTCACTACGGTGCTCTACAGGGCAAAAACAAATCCGAAACTCTCGAAAAATACGGCGAAGAGCAGTTCATGACATGGCGTCGTTCTTATGACGTTCCGCCTCCTGCCCTCGACGATAACGACGAGTACTCTCAGGCGAACGA
This sequence comes from Rothia sp. P13129, assembly GCF_048512865.1. NCBI lineage: Bacteria > Bacillati > Actinomycetota > Actinomycetes > Micrococcales > Micrococcaceae > Rothia > Rothia sp. P13129. The sequence continues at coordinate 7,829 of NZ_JBLXYA010000011.1, read as the reverse complement.
TCCTCGTTATGCTGATATCGAGAACGCTCCTCGCACCGAATGCCTCAAGGACGTTCTAGAGCGTATGCTTCCTTACTGGGAATCAGACATTAAACCAGACCTAGCTTCTGGTAAGACTGTCCTCGTTGCAGCTCACGGTAACTCCTTGCGTTCTTTGGTCAAGCATCTTGAAGGTATCTCTGACGAAGACATCGCTGGTTTGAACATTCCTACTGGCATTCCGCTGTACTACGAGTTGGACGAGAATTTCCAACCGCTTAAAGCTGGTGAATATCTTGATCCTGCTGCTGCAGCTGAAGCGATTAAGGCTGTTGCTAACCAAGGCAAAAAATAATATCTAGATTGTTTTCTTCGGCGTCTCTAGCTTGTCTAGGGGCGCCGTCGTTTTATCTGGAAGGGAAATTGCAGGTGAACATTCATCTTTTGATGTTCTTCTAGTTTTCCTTCTACGTCTGTTAAGAATAAGCTGGTGTCTGTGGACCCTATCCTCATTGCTCTAATTTTTATTATGGTTGGTCTTGCAATTGGTGTCTTGAGCATGTGGGCTGTCACTAAAAGTGACCGTGAACGTGCGCAATGGGCAGATATTGAAGAGCCAAGTATTCAAGACGGTGCTGCCGAAGTGCTCGCCGTAATTGGTCGCGCCTATGTGGTGGTTGATGCTGTTGACGGTGTGGTTCAAGCTTCACCCGGTGCATACGCTTTAGGGCTGGTCCGTGGGCACACCATCGTGTGTGAAGAGATGATTGAGATGATTCGTCAGGCTCGTAGCGGTGGTACTATCGCAGAACGTGAAATATCTTTAATCCGTGGAGTAACGACTAAGAGTACTCTTGTCATTGATTTACGTGTTGCTCCTTTGCGTGATGAATATATTTTGGTTCTTGCCGATGACCGCACCGAAATCGCTCGAGTTCAAACCATTCGTAATGACTTTGTTGCCAACGTCTCTCATGAACTTAAAACACCTGTTGGTGCTATTGGGTTGATGGCAGAGGCCATCGAATCGTCTTCAGACGACCCAGAATCAGTAGAGTATTTTTCACAACGGTTACAGAAAGAGTCTCGTCGTTTAGCTTCTTTGGTTCAAGATGTTATTGAGCTTTCTCGGTTGCAGTCTGCTGATGTGGTGCGTCAATCTCAGCTTGTTGACGTCAACGACCTAATAACCGGTGCCATTGATAGAAACCGTATTACGGCTGAGGGTAAAAATATCACGTTGAGTTCTCAGGGGTGGGCTAAGCACTTGGTACATGGAGACCCTGAACTTTTAGGTACTGCGTTACGTAACCTCATCGAGAACGCTATACGTTATTCTCCTGAATCAACGCATGTGACGGTTTCTGTCCGTCAGGATGAAGAGAATATTTATATCTCTGTGACGGACGAGGGCAATGGTATTGCTCGCGAGGAACAAGACCGTATCTTTGAGCGTTTTTATCGTATTGACCCTGCTCGTTCTCGTCAGACCGGTGGTACAGGCTTGGGGCTAAGTATTGTTAAGCACGTGATGGCTCAGCATGGTGGCGAGGTATCTCTTGAGTCAGAGGTTGGGCAAGGATCTACGTTTACGATGTCTTTGCCGATGGTTGATGAACAAACCGAGCATGACTTATTGGGGTCAGAGAGCGTCACCTCCGCGCCGTAGACGAGGTGTGCTCGTACAATTTTTGTAGAGGCTCAAACATTGTTGAGAGCTATATTTTCTGAATGTAAAGGACATAACTATATGGCTAGGATCTTGGTTGTTGAAGATGAAGAAGCCTTGAGCGAGCCTCTGGCCTTTTTGCTAGGCCGTGAGGGGTTCGACGTTCAGGTCGTTGATAACGGTATTGACGCTGTTGTTGAGTTTGAACGTAATGGTGCAGATCTTGTTCTTCTTGATGTCATGCTTCCTGGTCAGTCGGGTATGGAAGTATGCAAGCAACTACGTGCCCAGTCTTCTGTTCCTATCATTATGCTCACTGCTAAAGACAGTGAGATTGATAAGGTACTTGGTTTAGAGCTTGGCGCTGATGATTACGTGACGAAGCCTTATTCTTCTCGTGAGCTTATTGCTCGTGTACGAGCGGTGTTGCGTCGTCAAGGTGACGGTGAGGAGTTAGAAGCTTCTAGCGCTGTCGAAGTTGGCCCTGTGCGTATGGACGTTGAACGGCACATCGTCACTGTTGACGGTGAGACGGTAACAATGCCGTTGAAGGAATTTGAGCTTCTGGAGATGCTCTTACGTAACGCTGGTCGAGTTTTGACACGTTCTCAGCTGATTGACCGTGTATGGGGCTCTAATTATGTGGGAGATACGAAGACTCTTGACGTGCATATTAAGCGTATTCGTTCAAAGATTGAGCCAGATCCTTCAACCCCCCGTTATGTTGTGACGGTGCGTGGCTTGGGCTATAAGTTTGAGTCTTAGGTTTTACGGTTTAATAGGCAGATAAAAAAGCTGGTGGGCACTCACTGTGATGTGAGTGCCCACCAGCTTTTTATGACAGAAGTGGTGCCGTGTTTTAGTGTCCGCTAGATTCTGCTGGTGTTGCGCTTGCGCTAGACATTGTGGCATTGGGAACGAATGGTTTGTACTCTGGTAGTGTTCCGTCAAGTACGGGAATGTTTACCGGTTCGCTATTTCCGTTGGAGCTGACTTTTACATCAAGTAGCATGAGTCCAGGGTTAGCACCAGCTGGGTCGATGATGAGTTTGTGGGATTCATCTTCTAAACGAATTTCTTTGCCTGCTGGTACGGTGATGTTTTCTGCACCGGCAGGGAAGTTGATGGTGACGGTAGCGTCTTCTTTGCCGTTGTTGAGGATAGTTCCGAGAACTCGCCCGTCAGCGTCTGCTGATTCTGCGATTACCATAATGTTACGTACGGCAATGTCTCCTACGTTTGCTGATACGCCGTCAGAGGGTGAGTATTGGAATGTTGTTGGCTGGGTGTAGATGTATCCACAGCCGGTTGTGGTGAGCGCTGCAAGTGCGATGGTGGTGCAAGCGGCTGCACGTTTGAGCGTGGAGGAGACGGCAAACTTCACGGCATGAACTCCTTGATGGTTACGAAGCATTATCGTTGTGCTGAGGTAAATGTGTGTGTCTCAATACAACTGAAAATATTAGGGTCTTTCGTATACAGTCTAACGGTTTAACGACGGAACGTCTGTATCTGCTCAATGGAGGGCGGATGAAAAGGCGGATAAATGCTAAATATAAGGTTTTTGTGGCTTAAAAATTACTTCTGGTGGTTCTTAAATCTTCCCATGATAGACTAGTTAAGCTGAAAGGGGTTTATCCATATGCTTTTTGAGGTTGGCGAAACCGTCGTTTACCCTCACCACGGTGCTGCAACAATCGAAGAAATTAAGATGCGCACTATTCGTGGTGAAGAAAAAATGTATTTAAAACTCAAGGTTGCTCAGGGCGACCTTGTGATTGAGGTACCTGCTGAGAACGTTGATATGGTGGGTATGCGTGATGTCGTTGACGAACGCGGCTTACAAGAAGTTATTGACGTGTTGCAGGCTCAAGATACTGAAGAAGCCGCAAACTGGTCTCGTCGTTATAAAGCGAATGTTGAGAAACTTGCTTCCGGCGACGTGATTAAGGTTGCTGAGGTCGTTCGTGACTTATGGCGTCGTGAGAACGACCGTGGTCTTTCTGCTGGTGAGAAACGTATGCTCGCTAAAGCTCGTCAGATTCTTTCGTCCGAGGTCGCTTTGGCTAAAGATATTGACGAACAATCTGCTGAGAAAGAACTCGATAAAATTCTCGAAGACGTCTAAAAATCTAGAATATTTATTCTTTTCTATCCGGTAGGCTCATGGCTGTGACTAATACCGATAGTTTTTCTCAGATGGCGGACGACGTTACTGGAACATCTCCAGTAGCGTCGTTCGCCGTCGTCATTCTTGCCGCTGGTTCTGGTACTCGTCTTGGATACGGTATCCCTAAAGCTGCTGTTCAACATTCTGGCAAGACCTTATTAGAGTGGGCTCTAGCTGGCGTTGATGCTTCTGGTGTTGCTTCACGTATCGTTGTTACTGTTCCGACCGATGATACTGCTCTGACGAACATTGCTGCTGATTATGGTGCTCTTACAGTGTCTGGCGGGTCAAGCCGTGCTGAGTCTGTTGCTTTAGCATTATCTGCTTTAGACAATGCTCCCGTGCGTTCTGGCTTTTCTTCTGACGCTCCTTCTCACGTGCTCATCCACGATGCGGCACGAAGTTTTACACCTGTTGAGGTGTTTCATCGGGTCTGCCAGTCATTATCTTCAGGGCAGGCTGCCGTCATTCCCGTTCTTCCGGTTGTCGATACGATTAAGACGGTAGATACAGACGGTTACGTGCGTTCTACTGTGCAGCGTTCTGTGTTGCGTTCTGTTCAGACTCCGCAAGGTTTCCATTTCAAAACGTTATTGGGCGCATACCGGCAGGCTGAAGAACAAGGTTTAAGCGATGAGATTACCGATGACGCTTCTGTTGCTGAAATGTGCGGTATCCCCGTAAAAACTGTTCTTGGTGATTTCCGTTCACTAAAAATTACTGTTGCTGAGGATTTGGCGTTAGCTTCAGCGTTAAAACTTGCAGATGAGTTATCTGCTGTTTCAGAGAAAGATTGATGTCTAGAATGATAATTCCTCGTACTGGGATTGGTATTGACGTTCATGCTTTTAGCACAGACCCTCAGACACCACTGTGGATTGCTGGGCTGTTGTGGGATGGAGAAGTTGGGCTATCGGGTCATTCTGATGGTGACGTTGTGGCTCACGCTGCTGCTGACGCTCTTTTTTCTGCTAGCGGTACGGGGGATTTAGGGTCAAATTTTGGGGTCGACCGTCCGGAACTCAAAGGTGCTTCTGGCATTTTCTTGTTGGAGGAAGCTGCACGGATTGTGCGTTCTTCTGGTTTTGAGATTGGCAATATCGCGGTTCAGCTGGTAGGCAACCGTCCCAAGTTTTCTCCTCGTCGTCAGGAGGCTCATGACGTTCTTTCGAAGGCGGTTGGCGCACCGGTAACGGTTACTGCTACGACGACTGATGGCTTGGGGCTAACAGGTCGAGGTGAAGGCATTGCCGCTATTGCTACAGCATTGGTGTATCCGTCTTCTTCCGTTGCAGATAAAGAGTAACGGGTAGTAACTACTCACACTTATCGCGGGGTGTCGTTGGTTAAAACGTGCGCCTTTGCTCAGCTTTGCATAGACTAAGGGAGTGACTTTGCGTTTTTACGATACTGCTACTGCTTCTATTCGAGATTTTGTTCCTGTCCGCCCCGGACATGCGTCGCTTTATTATTGTGGTGCGACGGTTCAGGGCGCCCCTCATATTGGGCATGTGCGTTCTGCCTTGGTTTTTGACCAGCTGTCTCGGTGGCTTCGCTACCGTGGTTATCAGGTGACAACGGTTCGTAATGTCACTGATATTGACGATAAGATTCTTGTGAACTCTGCGCGCTCTTTTGAAGCGGACTATGAGGGCGAGTACCCTTGTGAGCCTTGGTGGGCTTTAGCGTATCGTTATGAAAAGGTTTTTGCGCAGGCCTATGATGCTCTTGGCATTGACCCACCAACCTATGAGCCTCGAGCGACGGGGCATATTCCGCAGATGTTTGCCTTGATTGAGCGGTTGATTGCTGCCGGCCATGCGTATCCTGCGTTGGATGATTCTGGTGACGTATATTTTGATGTTCGTTCGTGGCCTAGCTATGGTGCGTTGACTCATCAGCATATTGATGACATGCAAGATGCGGCTGATGCTGATCCTCGCGGTAAGCGTGACCCTCGTGATTTTGCGCTGTGGAAGGGCTACAAAGCGGGTGAGCCGGAATCTGCTTCGTGGGCTTCTCCGTGGGGCCGTGGTCGTCCAGGCTGGCATTTGGAATGCTCTGCCATGGCTGGCCGTTATCTTGGTTCTCATTTTGATTTTCATGGTGGCGGTTTAGATTTACGTTTCCCTCATCATGAGAATGAGTTGGCGCAGTCTACTGCTGCTGGTGATGCTTTCGCGAATTTCTGGCTTCATAATGGTCTGGTCACTTATGAGGGTGAGAAGATGTCGAAGTCTATCGGCAATACGGTTTCTCCTGAGCAGATGCTTCAGAGTGCGCGGGCTCTTGCTGTTCGTTATTATTTGGGTCAGGCTCATTATCGTTCAGTGCTTGATTATCGTCCGACGTCGTTGGAAGAGGCTACGGCTTCGGTAGAACGTATTGAGGCGTTTCTTGCTGCAACTGTTTCTGAGCATCGTTTGGGTGAGGTTCCTGAAGAGTTTGCTCAGGCAATGGACGATGATTTGAACATTCCTCGTGCACTAGCTGTTGTTCATGAGTATGTTCGTGCCGGTAATTCTGCTCTTGCTCAGGGTGAGGATGTTTCTTCTATCGTTGTTGCTGTTTATACGATGGTTGATGTTTTGGGTCTTCGTTCGTTGATGAGTTTTTCTGCCTCTGGTCAGGGTTTTTCGATTGCTGCTGAGGTTGCGTTGGATTCGTTGATTCAGGGCATGTTGTCTGAGCGTTCTGTTGCTCGGGAACAAAAAGATTGGGCACGCGCTGATGAGATTCGTGATGCTCTTTCTGCTGCTGGTGTGACGATTAAGGATGGGGCTTCAGGTTCTACTTGGTCGTTGTCGTAGTTTTTTAGTTTTGGTATAGATATGTTCTCTGCTTGTCTCAGGGCGCATATATTGGATATATAGATGTGAAGTCGTAGAGGTTTCTACGCAGGATATTGAGGAATAGTTATGGCTAAGGCTGGGCGTCGTCCTGGAGCGACGACAAAGAAAAAGGGTCCTACTAAGGGAACCGGTGGTAAGAACCGTAAGTCTCTTGAGGGTAAGGGGCCTACTCCTAAGGCGGAGGATCGTCCGTATCATAAGGCGTATAAGATGAAGCGTGCGGCTGAGCGTCGGCAGGTTGGTTTGCATTCTCGTCCGCAGCCTCGTTTGGGTGGTAAGCGTACGAGCGAGGAGCTAGTGACTGGTCGTAATGCGGTGTTGGAAGCGTTGAAGACGGATATCCCGGCGAAGCATTTGTATGTGATGAGTCGTATTGATGCTGATGAGCGTGTTCGTGAGATTATGACGTTGGCGAATAAGGCTGATTTGCCGATGCTTGAGATTTCTCGTGGTGAGTTGGATCGTTTGACGGAGGGTTCTGTTCATCAGGGTATTGCTTTGCAGATTCCTCCGTATAAGTATCCTGATGCTACGGATTTGGTTTTGTCGGTGATGGAGTCTCATCATGCTGGTGAGCTTTCTTCTGCTCCTCTTTTTGTTGCGTTGGATGGTATTACTGATCCTCGTAATTTGGGTGCGATTATTCGTAGCGTTTCGGCGTTCTCTGGTGATGGTGTGATTATTCCTGAGCGTCGCTCTGCTGCTGTGACTGCTTCTGCTTGGAAGACTTCTGCTGGTGCTGCTGCTCGTATTCCTGTTGCGATGGCTACGAATTTGACTCGTGTTGTTCAGCAGGCGAAAGATGCTGGTGTTTTTGTCGTTGGTCTTGATGGTGGTGGAGATATTCTTCTTCCTGAGTTGGAGCTTGCTTCTGAGCCGTTGATGATTGTTGTTGGTTCTGAGGGTAAGGGTCTGTCTCGTTTGGTGACGGAGAACTGTGATCAGATTGTTTCTATTCCTATTGATTCTGCGATGGAGTCGTTGAATGCGTCGATGGCGGTGGGTATTTCTTTGTATGAGGTATCTCGTCGTCGTGCGTTGAGCAGCTAGTTGTGAGCTGTTTGAGCCGGTTATTTCTTCTTGTATGAGGGGAGGTAGCCGGCTTTTTTGTGTATTTTGGGTGCTTTGAGAACTTTTTTTAAATCTTTTTTGTGTGTTT
>NZ_JBLXYA010000010.1:0-88170 GCF_048512865.1 Rothia sp. P13129 | reverse complement strand
TTTAACACACCATTTGGGGTGTTCACCCCACCCCTAGAGCAGGATATTGTTGAGCTCGTTAGGCTGTGCGATTTTTAAGGTAGAACTGAATAAGACCCCGAGTCGATGAATCTTGCTGTGCAAGAACCTCCCGATCTCCACCAACAGCTGGAGCAAGCTGTAATGCAAGCTCTTTACCAAGTTCAACACCCCACTGGTCGAAGGAGTCAATACCCCAGACAACACCTTGAACAAAGGTGATGTGCTCATAGAGGGCGATAAGCTGTCCAAGGACAGAAGGTGTTAGGCGTGAAGCCATGATAGAGGTTGTTGGGCGGTTACCCGTAAAGACACGGGCGGGGACAATTCCTTCTGCGGTTCCTTCTGCGCGAACCTCTTCTGCGGTTTTGCCAAATGCCAGCGCTTTAGTTTGTGCGAAGAAGTTTGCGAGGAAGAGCTCATGAACGTCTTGCTCACCATCACGAGTTGGGTGAATGGGGTTTGCAAAAGCAATAAAATCTGCGGGGATAATTCGGGTACCCTGATGGATGAGCTGGTAAAACGCATGCTGTCCGTTGGTGCCCGGCTCTCCCCAGAAAACTTCGCCGGTGTTGTAGATAACGGGCTGTCCGTCTGCAGTGACGCCCTTACCGTTAGATTCCATGGTGAGCTGTTGTAGGTATGCAGGGAAACGGTGCAAGTACTGGTCATAGGGGAGTACTGCGTGGGTTTCTGCACCCAAGAAATTGACGTTCCAGATGTTGAGCAATCCCATGAGTGTAGGAACGTTCTGAGAAAGTTCGGTGGTGCGGAAATGCTCGTCAACGGCATGGAATCCAGCAAGGAATTCTTCAAAGACTTGTGGGCCAAGGACGATAGTAAGGCATGTTCCAATGGCGGAGTCTACAGAGTAGCGTCCTCCTACCCAGTTCCAGAATCCAAAGGCATTTTCGGGGTCGATGCCGAATGCTTCCACCTTATCGAGTGCTGTAGAAACTGCTACGAAGTGGCGTGCTACTGCTTCACGGTTTTCTTTGCCTTCCAGTGCTCCGGCTGCTGAAAGTTTTTCAAGTAACCATTCACGGCATACGCGTGCGTTAGTGAGGGTTTCGAGGGTGCCAAAAGTTTTGGAAGCGACGATGAATAGAGTGGTTTCGGGGTCGAGGTCGCTGACGGTCTCTGCTGCGTCGGTGGGGTCAATGTTTGAGATGAAGCGTGCTTCTAGACCTTGTTGTGCATAGGATTTGAGCGCTTCATAGACCATGACGGGGCCAAGGTCTGATCCGCCGATACCGATATTGACGATGGTTTTAATGCGTTTTCCGGTGACGCCAACCCATTCGCCTGAACGAACGCGTTCAGCAAATGCATAGACCTTAGCGAGGACGTCGTGTACGTCTTGGTCAATATTTTGTTCGTCAACAACCAGTTCTGGTGTTGCTCCTTGTGGGCGGCGTAGAGCGGTGTGCAAGACGGCGCGGTCTTCGGTGACGTTGATGTGTTCGCCGGCGAACATTGCGTCGCGGCGTTGTTCTAGCTGTACTTGCTGAGCTAGCTGAGTAAGCAGTTCGAGGGTCTGCTCGTTGATGAGGTTTTTGGAGAGGTCTACGTGAAGGTCTGCCACTGTGAAGCTGAGTTTTTCTGCTCGCTGTGGGTCCTGTTTAAACCACCCGCGGAGGTTTGGTGTGAGTTCTTGATGGTGACGTGTGAGGGCTTCCCATGCTGTGGTTTGAGTGGGATTTACGATGTTGTTAGTCATAATTCTTATTTTCCTCTCTTGTGGGTGCTCTGCCTAGTTCTCAAGGAAGAAAAACTCATTTAGTGATAGGGGACATATTTTCCGAGGTGTTTTCTAATAGATAGTGAGCCTACTTAATAAATTATAAGTAATCTGATGATTTAGTAGATATTAATTCATATTTTCGATATGCTGGACGAGCTAGCCCTGTCCATACAGGGTTTTTTATTAACGAAAACATACACAGTTCGTAACCAGAGATATAAGGCAATAACACATATGGCTAAGACTGAAACTTCACTACCTGAGGGGGCTCCAGACTTACGCAAAGCAGACGTAAGTCAAGAAACCCGCGCCAATATGCGCGCCGGAAACCTCTCCGGTAAAGTATTCTGGCCCGCTGCCGTTATTATGGCGGTTTTTATCGGGTTCACACTCCTCTTCCCCCAAAAAGCTAAAGGAATTTTTAACGCACTACAAAGCGACGTTATTAACTACTTCGGCTGGTACTACGTCGCAATCATCGCATTCTTCGTCATCTTTGCGCTCTACCTCGGGTTCTCCCGCATGGGCGACGTCAAACTCGGAAACGACGATGACGAACCCGAATATTCCTTTACCACCTGGTTTGCATTCCTCTTCGCTGCAGGCATGGGTATCGGTCTGGTGTTCTATGGTGCAACAGAACCTCTCATGCACTACGTCACCCCACGCCCCGGCGTGAGCGGTAATGAACAACAAGTAGCACAAGCCGCAATGAGCCAGTCCTTCCTGCACTGGGGCTTCCACCCTTGGGCTATCTATGTCATCGTAGGTTTGGCTATTGCATACTCTGCACACCGTCTCAAATTGCCGCTATCTATCCGATACTCCCTCAAACCGCTACTCGGTGATCGAGTCAAGGGCGGATGGGGTGACGTCATCGACATCGTTGCACTCGTGGGAACACTCTTCGGTGTCGCAACATCCCTCGGCCTTGGCGTGATGCAGATTGCTGCTGGACTTGGCTACCTCAACATTCCTGCAGATAACGAGCTATGGCTTGTGGGAATCATCATCGTTCTTATGGGCATTACCCTCTTCTCTGTTGTGACCGGACTCGAAAAAGGCATGAAGCTCCTCTCTAACGGAAACCTCATGCTTGCAGCTATCGTCTGCATTTTCGTTCTTGTCGTTGGACCAACCATCTTCTTACTCCGAGAATTTGTTGGCTCCATCGGTAACTACCTCCAAAATATGGTCTCCATGACCTTCGATACCCTCGCACTATACGGCGATGAGGGCGAGAAGTTCCAAGCTGCATGGACCACCTTCTACTGGGGCTGGTGGATTTCATGGTCACCTTTCGTTGGTATGTTCATCGCACGCGTTTCTAAAGGACGTTCCGTTCGCGAATTTGTGATGGGCGTTCTGATTGTTCCAGCGCTCACCTCCTTCTTCTGGTTCTCCGTACTTGGTGGAACTGCACTGCATCAAGAGCTCTTCGAAAACAAGACCCTTCTTGAAGCAGACGGAAGTGTCTCTGCTCAAAACGCACTATTTAAGATGTTCGAAAACCTTCCAGCTGGTACTGCCCTTACTGTTGGCGCAGTTCTGCTGATTACGATTTTCTTTGTGACATCAGCTGACTCTGGTGCGCTCGTTCTGGGCATGCTCTCAACCAACGGTTCACCTGAACCCAAGACTTGGATTCGTGTGTTCTGGGTTGTCGTAGCAGCTGCTACCGCAATCGTCTTGATTCTTGTGGGCGGGCCAGACTCCCTCACGGCAATTCAAACCATCGCGATTTTGACGGCCTTACCATTCTCCGTCGTGATTATCATGATGTGTATCTCGCTCTATAAAGCATTGAGCTATGAGCACCGACTCTTCGTTCGTGCTCAGCGTCGTAATGCTCGAGAAGAAATTGCCGCAGAACTACACGAACGTATCGGCGAAACCGTGGATGAGATGGTTGCTGAAGGCGTCGAAGCGCAAGTTGAAGCGCACGTCGAAGCCCACATGGAACAAGCCATCGAAAATGCGGTCGATCAGGCGCTTGACCAGGCTGTTGGCCAAGCGGTTGACGCGAAGGTTGAAGCTGCGGTGGAAGAAGCCGTGGAAGAAGCTGTCGCCTCAGTCGTTGATGATGTGACGATGCAAGTCGAAGCAAATACTGCAGCTATCAAGAAAATCACTGATACACAGGCTCTTCGCATGGTAAGTGCCGAAGAAGTAGAAGCAGACCGCTCTGCTAAAACTTCTCGAAAAATGCCATGGAGCTCACGTAAAAAATAACACGTAGAACTCTACATAGAGCGCTCACCTAAAGTCAAGGCGGGTACCCATAAGAAAAACTTATGGGTACCCGCCCTGCGACTTTAAACAAAACTATGAGCTAAATCTTTTAGGGAGTTTTATCACCGTAGAGGGTATCTGAGTATGAAGACAGGTATGATGTCACTAAGCCCTCTTTACAGGGTGCTCATTTTTTGTGTGGGTACTACCAAATAAATTGTTCTTGAGTGGGCATCTTTTATTCCCTAGATTTAAGCGAGACTTATACGCATGTCTGAAAACACCGCTTCGCGCAGCGACCTGCGCAACGTAGCAATTGTGGCGCACGTTGACCACGGCAAAACTACTATCGTTGATGCAATGCTGAAGCAGACCAACGCATTCTCTGCACACGCTGACGTTGAAGACCGAGTGATGGACTCTGGTGACCTCGAAAAGGAAAAAGGCATCACCATTTTGGCAAAGAACACCACCGTGTTCTATGATGGCCCTTCTGCACAGGGTGAAAAAATTACCATTAACGTTATTGACACCCCCGGCCACGCTGACTTCGGTGGTGAAGTCGAACGCGGACTCTCCATGGTCGATGGTGTTGTCCTATTGGTTGACGCCTCTGAAGGGCCTCTTCCTCAGACCCGCTTCGTGCTACGTAAAGCACTAGCGGCAAAACTACCTGTTATTCTTGTGGTCAACAAAGTAGACCGCCCCGACGCGCGTATCGACGAAGTCGTTTCCGAATCCATGGACTTACTCCTTGGTCTTGCCTCCGACCTCGCTGATGAGGTTCCCGACCTTGACGCAGATTCCTTGCTGGATGTGCCTATCGTCTACGCTTCCGGTAAAGCTGGTGCAGCGTCGATGAACCAGCCAGCAGACGGCGCTCTTCCTGATAACGATGACCTCGAGCCTCTCTTCGAAACCATCATCAACCACGTTCCAGCGCCAACCTATGACCCCACAGAGGTTCTTCAAGCGCACGTTACCAACCTCGACTCATCACCCTTCTTGGGACGTCTAGCGTTGTTGCGTATCTTCAACGGTCGCATCAAAAAAGGACAGACCGTTGCCTGGGCACGTCAAGATGGCCAACTCAAGAACGTTCGTATCTCTGAACTCTTGGTTACTAAAGCGCTTGACCGCGTACCTGCTGAAGAAGCTGGACCTGGCGAAATTGTGGCAGTTGCAGGTATCGAAGACATCACCATCGGTGAAACCCTCACCGACCCTGATAACCCTAAAGCGCTCCCACTGATTACCGTTGATGACCCAGCAATCTCGATGACTATCGGTATTAACACCTCTCCTCTTGCTGGTAAAGTCAAAGGTGCTAAAGTCACCGCGCGTCAGGTTAAAGACCGTCTTGATAAAGAGCTTATCGGTAACGTTTCTTTGAAGGTTCTTCCTACTCAGCGTCCTGACGCATGGGAAGTTCAAGGACGTGGCGAACTCGCGCTTGCTATTTTGGTGGAGCAGATGCGTCGCGAAGGTTTCGAACTGACTGTTGGTAAACCTCAGGTTGTTACCAAGACCATTGACGGTAAATTGCATGAACCTATGGAACACATGATTATTGACGTTCCAGAAGAGTTCCTTGGTGCCGTAACTCAGCTGATGGCAGCACGTAAAGGCCGTATGGAGAACATGGCGAATAACGGCACCGGCTGGGTTCGTATGGAATTCTCTGTGCCAGCTCGTGGCTTGATCGGTTTCCGTACCCAGTTCTTGACTGAAACTCGTGGTGCAGGCATTTCTTCCTCCTACTCAACTGGATATGAGCCTTGGGCTGGAGACATCGAATACCGTACTAACGGTTCGATGATTTCTGACCGTGCTGGTGTTGTAACACCTTATGCCATTATCAACCTTCAAGAACGAGGCACGATTTTTGTTGAGCCAACCTCCGAAGTCTATGAAGGCATGATTATCGGTGAAAACTCACGTGCCGACGATATGGAAGTGAACATCACTAAAGAGAAGAAGCTAACGAACATGCGTTCTTCTACTGCTGATAACTTCGAGAATATGACTCCGCCTAAGAAGCTCACCCTCGAAGAATCTCTTGAATGGGCACGTGAAGATGAGTGTGTGGAAGTTACTCCTGAAGCTATTCGTATTCGTAAGGTGATTCTTGATTCCAACGAACGTATTCGTGAATATCGTCGTCGTCACCGCGACTAATTAACACAGTATTTGGGTAGAGCTTCGCCTGCGGGATTGAAGTTTAACACCTTGTCAGTGAAGGGGTTACCATCAGTGATGGTAGCCCCTTCACACTATACCTGTACACGCTAGAACTACTACTGTAGGAGGGTCGAACGTATGCTGTCTCAAGAGCAAGACTCCACACCGTATTATCCAGAACAAGGCGACACAGTCCGCGAAGACGCTGTATTTTCTTTACTGCCTGAGGGGCTAGATGTACATGAAGCGCGTGTCCTTTTTGTTCATGCTCACCCTGATGATGAATCTACCTCTACTGGTGCAACAATGGGGTTTTTAGCAGATTCTGGTGCTCAAGTAGACTTAGTGACGATGACTCGCGGTGAATTAGGCGAAGTAATCCCGAGCGAGCTTAAATATCTTGAAGTTGGGCAGCAACAGTGCACTGATGGCGGTCAGGCTCTGGGAGAGTATCGTTCTGGTGAATTGCGTGAGGCAATACAGTCTCTGGGTGTTCATGAGCACCTCTTTTTAGGTGAAGGTGTTTCTGCTGGAAAAGATACGCCATCAGTCTTCTACGACTCTGGAATGGTATGGGGTGCTAACGGTCGCCCTGAAGCAAACCCGCAGGCTTCTTCTGGATGCTTGACGAAAACTTCTTTAGACGTTCAAGTTCAGGCTCTAATGCGTGTGATTAAACATTATCGACCGCATGTTGTCGTGACATATGATGCTGGGGGAGGGTACGGTCACCCTGATCATGTGAGAACTCATGAAGTGAGCTTGGAAGCTGTCAAGAATCTTGAGGACACTCCCGATGCTCCTTGCCTATTGTGGGGGTTGGAAGGAGACTATTCTTCTGAGGATAACCGAATACAGGCTGTGATTGAGGGGTCTCTTGTGCGTAAACGTGAGGCTATGGCAGCTCATCGTACTCAGGTGATCATTACCGCTGAAGATAGCTATCAGTTCTCTAATTTGGTGACTCAAAAAATATCTGCTCGAGAAACGTATCGGCTCGTGTGGTCTGCTTCAACAGTAGAGCTGTCTTCCTCATCATAGGAGAAGAAAAGATGAAACAAACTAAGGTTAATTCGCGTTCGTTTTCAGATGAGGATCGTCAAAACGTCGATGTGTATCCGACAGCATTGAACTCCGTCATCACGGCAATCGCTTTAGGTGTTATTACTGGATTTATGGGGACGATGTATCATGCTTCCATCTGGTATGCGCCGAATGCTTCATGGTTTGTGCCGTGGGGGAGTTGTGTAGCTATTGTGATGGTGTTTTGTGCGAGTTTATGGAGTGCGTTGCGGTCTGGGGCTTCATGGGGCGGAGCCTTGGTTGGCATTGTAGCTTTTATACTCATTGGTCTTTTTGCTTTCGGTAAAGAAGGCTCGTTATTGGTGCTCTTGAACCCCCAAGTTCCGGTGGGAATTGCTGGTGTGATATGGACTTTTGGTGCTTTGGGTGCTGCTCTTATCGCTCAGCGTGTGGCACGTTCTTTGTCATAATTTTTCCAGCTGAAACTAAGCTAAGGCTAAGCTAAGTTATTTGATAAAGAAAATAACTCGGTGGTAAAAACTATGTCAGTTCCACCACTAAAGTCTTCAGTTTCGACTCAATCGGACTACCATAGGTAGAGGTTTTGCACTACAAGGTGCTTCTAAGAATCCGCCGTACCGGCTCAGAAAGGCTATTGCATGACTTACGTTATCGCCCAGCCTTGCGTCGATGTCAAAGATCGCGCATGTGTTGAAGAGTGCCCCGTAGACTGCATCTACGAGGGAGAGCGTACGCTATACATTCATCCCGACGAATGTGTAGACTGTGGCGCGTGCGAGCCCGTATGCCCCGTAGAAGCAATCTACTACGAAGACGACGTCCCTGAAGAATGGTCAGAATACACCGCTGCCAACGCAGACTTCTTCGACGAACTCGGCTCTCCTGGTGGGGCTGCACGTCTAGGACCAACCGGCAGCGATGTCGCGTGGATTGCTGGACTCCCGCCACAAAACCAAGACTAAAATAATTCTTATCAAGAGCTTCTGTGCGCAACCACTAGCGCATAGAAGCTCTTTTTTCTTGACCACAAAGATTTCTTGATATGAAATATCTTTTAGGCAGAGCCTCCTACAACGATAAGATATGAGAACACCCCAATTACCGACCCATCTACTGAGGAAAAGTTCATGCCTACATTCGGTCTTAACCTGCCAGAATACCCCTGGGAACAACTCGCACCCTACCGAGAAATTGCAGAACAATATCAAGGTCCTCTTGTCAACCTCTCAATCGGCACGCCCATCGACAGCACACCCTCTGTTGTACGAGAGGCATTGGCGAATATGTCGGATGCACACGGATACCCCACCACACACGGCACTGTGCAACTTCGAGAATCTATCGCTTGCTGGTATGAACGCCGTCGTTCAGTAACAGGGCTGAACCCCCAACAAATTATGCCAACAGTAGGCTCAAAAGAACTGATTGCATGGTTGCCATTTCTTCTGGGTCTAAATGCACAAGATGTTGTTGTACGCCCGCGTATCGCGTACCCAACCTACGACATCGGAGCACAACTAGCAGGAGCCCAACACGTTGCTGCAGACACTCTAGAAGAACTCGATGAGGGCACTCGTTCTCGAGTCAAGCTCATCTGGGTTAACTCACCGTCAAACCCTACCGGTGCAGTAACGTCTCTCGAGCAGATGCGAACATTAGTTGAACAAGCACGTGAGCTCGGTGCAATCGTTGCATCAGATGAATGCTACGCCGAACTTGGTTGGGGTCAATGGGATGCTCAGCGGGGCGGAACTTCTGTTCCCTCGTTGCTCGACCCTTACGTCACTCAAGGAAGTTTTGAGAACGTGCTGAGCGTCTATTCGTTGTCTAAACAATCTAATATGGCTGGTTATCGAGCCGCTTTTGTTGCCGGCGATGAGCAGCTCATTCTCAATCTCGTTAACTCTCGTAAACATGCCGGAATGATTGTTCCTGCACCGGTGCAATCTGCAATGATTGCAGCGCTAAACGATGAGCAACACGTCCAAGCACAAAAAGACTTGTATCGTGCTCGTCGCGAGCTACTTCTACCCGCTGTGCAAAACTTCGGTATTCAAGTCGAAGAATCTGAAGCGGGTCTTTATCTATGGGGTAGTGCTGGCGAAGATACGTGGACTACTGTCGAACGTTTTGCTCGTTTAGGTATCCTCGTAGGACCAGGCGTCTTCTATGGTTCTGCAGGGGAAGGATACGTGCGTATTGCTTTGACCGGAAGTGATGAGGACATCAACCATGCGGTAGAGCGTCTGCGTCGATAAATGTCATTTTGACTAGAAAAATACGCAACAAGCCCACATGAATGTGACTTATAACATTCTTACCTGTAGGGTGTAATAGAGATTACTTTTAGTGCTCTCGGTAGAAAAGCCACCACCATGGCATACACAGCTTCCCACAATATACAGCTGCTACCGAGACACCACATTTCTCGATACACGGAGGAAAGAATGTCTGAAAACCATACCGCTGTGTTGCACTATAACGACACCGCACAGGAGCTAAGCTACGTCACCCCTACCGAAGGCAACGGCGCATTTGACATCGCAGGGCTGATGAAAAACACCGGACAAGTCTCCTACGACCCCGGATTTATGAACACCGCAACCACAAAATCAGCCATCACCTACATCGACGGTGACGCCGGTATCCTACGATACCGTGGATACCCCATCGAAGAACTCGCCGAAAATGCCAGCTTCTTAGAAGTAGCGTATCTGCTCATCTACGGTGAACTACCCACCGTCAAAGAATACGAAGACTTTGACACCATGGTTCGCCGCCACACGATGGTACACGAAGACTTCAAAATGTTCTACGCCGGATTCCCACGCGACGCACACCCGATGGCAGTGCTCGCCTCCTCCGTCTCAACGATGTCCACCTTCTACGCAGATTCCCTAGACCCCTTCGACAAACGTCACGTAGAAATATCAACATTCCGACTTCTCTCTAAAGTCCCAACACTTGCAGCGTACGCCTATAAAAAATCTAAAGGCGAACCCTTCATGTACCCACAGAACAACCTCAACTACGCTGAAAACTTCTTGAGGATGTGCTTTGGGTTCCCCACCGAAGACTACGAAGTAGACCCCGTTAAGGCTAAAGCCCTAGACACCTTGCTCTTATTGCACGCAGATCACGAACAAAACTGTTCAACATCTACCGTGCGCATGGTCGGATCAGCACAAGCCAATATTTTCGCCTCCATCTCCGCTGGTATCAACGCACTCCACGGGCCACTGCACGGAGGCGCAAACGAAGCCGTATTGAACATGCTACGTAGCATCCAATCAGAAGGTATCAGCCCCGAAGCCTTCATGGAAAAAGTCAAACGTAAAGAAGACGGCGTACGCCTCATGGGATTCGGCCACCGAGTCTACAAGAACTACGATCCGCGTGCTCGCATCATCAAAAAAACTGCTGACGAAGTGCTCAATAAACTAGGTGGCAACGACGAACTGCTCGACATCGCCCGAAAACTAGAAGAAAAAGCACTAGCTGATGACTACTTTATCGAACGGAAACTCTACCCCAACGTAGACTTCTACACCGGACTTATCTACAAGGCCATGGGATTCCCCGAAGAAATGTTTACCGTTCTCTTCGCCCTTGGCCGTATGCCAGGCTGGATTGCCCAATGGCGTGAACTCATCCACGACCCCGAAATTAGAATCGGGCGCCCACGTCAAGTGTACGTTGGAGAACCACTACGGCACTACCCCGGAAGCCAAGAGAACCACTCCTAAACGGGACTAGCCGTTCCGTATTCGTATCAAGAGATAAAAGGTTGGGGGTCGATAGCATCAACGCTATCGACCCCCAACCTCTTAACGGAAGCAGATATAACGGGTCTTATAATCTCGTATTATTGCCCATAACCTTGAGGATTATTCTTCTGCCAGTTCCAGTGGTCACGTACCATCGTGTCAATATCACGACGAGCAGACCAACCCAAATCAGCAAGAGCAGACGATGGATCAGCAAAAGACACTGCCACATCGCCCGGACGACGTGCAACTATACGATAGGGGAGCTCCTTGCCACAGGCTTTCTCAAAGGCGTGAAGAACTTCAAGTACCGAATAACCATTACCAGTGCCTAAATTCCAGGTGCGTACCCCGCCATGAGTAGTGATGTAGTCAAGAGCCTTCAAATGGCCGTCAGCCAAATCAACAACGTGGATATAATCTCGAACGCCGGTACCATCGACCGTGGGGTAGTCATTACCGAAAACATTTAAGAATTCACGACGGCCCACCGCAACTTGCGCAATAAACGGCACCAGATTATTGGGGATGCCGGAAGGGTCCTCACCGATTTTGCCAGACTCATGCGCACCGACAGGATTAAAATAGCGCAAAAGAGCAATATTCCAAGACTCATCAGAAGCACCTAAATCACGGAGCATATCTTCAATATGTTCTTTAGTGCGACCATAACAAGACTGGGCGTCCATATTAATTTTTTCGGTTAGAGGCATCTCTTCCGGTTCACCATACACCGTAGCAGAAGAAGAAAATACGATAGAACGGCAGCCAGATTCTTCCATTGCGTAGAGAAGATTCAGAGTACCCGCCACATTCGTTTGGTAATACCACAACGGTTTCTCAGCAGACTCACCCACAGCTTTAAGCCCTGCAAAATGAATGACAGCTTCAGGCTTTTGCTCCGCAAAGAGTTTCTTCATCGCCGGCATATCAAGCAAATCAACCTGATGGAAGGCAACCTCTTTACCGCTGAGTTCACTGACTCTACGTAAAGACTCCTCAGAAGAATTCGCAAGGTTATCCATCACAACAACCTCATGACCAGCATTTAACAACTCTAAAACAGTGTGTGAGCCAATGTATCCGGCACCGCCAGTAACTAGAATTTTCATTTTTCTCCCTCAATAGAAGTCTTCAACAACAGTCAACGAATCCGATCAAGACCAAACTCTTCTTTTAACTCTACTGTTTTTCTGCAATTTTATTCTCAGAAACTCTAGAAGACTTTGTACTACATCTGTAGCCACAACAAAGGACGAAACACCCCAAGCACCACCTAAGGCGTAGTATCAGATAAATACTACGCCTTATATCAGCTCATGATTAGTTTGAATGTAAGTCCGCATTAAGCTGAACCGTATTATTCGCACGAGGTAATACCTCAATCGCACCAGAAACTGAATTTCGGCGGAACAAAATATTAGAAACACCAGATAATTCGGCAGCCTTCACCGTCACAGGATCTTGACCGGGCTGCAATAAGGTCACCCGAGAACCAGCTGTTACGTATAAACCAGCTTCAACGACACAATCATCGCCAAGAGCGATACCGACACCTGCCTCAGCACCAAGCAAAGAACGCTCACCAATGCTGACACGTTCGGTGCCACCACCAGAGAGAGTACCCATCGTAGAAGCACCCCCGCCAATGTCAGAACCATCGCCAACAACGACACCTTGAGAGATGCGTCCCTCTACCATCGAAACACCTAAGGTGCCAGCGTTGAAATTGACGAATCCCTCGTGCATCACCGTAGTACCTTCAGATAGATGAGCGCCAAGACGTACTCTATCCGCATCACCAATACGGACACCTGCCGGAACAACATAATCAATCATGCGAGGGAACTTATCCACGTGAGAAATCACAAGATTCCCACGAGCACGAAGACCAATCTGAAGATCTTGAATTTCACTGGCAAGCACCGGACCAAAGTTCGTCCACGCCACATTAGCTAACTGCCCAAATAGACCATCAAGATTAATGTTATTAGGGGCTACCAACGTATGCGATAGCAAATGTAACCGAAGATAAGCGTCAGAAGCATCAGCCGGTGCTTGATCTATATCAATACGTACAGAAACAATCTCGGTGCGCACATTACGAGACTCATCAGAACCAACCAACGGTTCTAATTCTGACCGAAGATCAACAGGAGTCTCTCCCAACGTCGGACGAGGAAACCACGTATCAAGGACAGTTCCAGCGTTTGCACCCTGACAAACAACTGTTGCGATACCAATTCCAGAAGCTAAACGTACATTATTATCACTCATACCCTCTAGTGTAGTTTGTTCTAGCGGTACGTTAAAGCCAGTATCACCGACTGAGAAAAGCTCATAGAGAACAACGTCAAAGATCTACAGCTGAGTAAGATAAAACCTATGAACGAAGATAACCGAACCGAACACAACACAAAGAGCAACGCCCTCAACATTTCCGGTGACGTGGCAGAACTAAGCGCTCAAATCATCGATATTTTTTCAGTTTCTAGCCATGAGCACGAACTCGCCGACGCCGTTGAAACCTCCTTGCGCTCGCTCGAGTATTTATCGGTCACTCGTGACGGTGACTCTATCATTGCTCGCACCCAATGGGGAAAGAAACAGCGAGTTATTCTTGCCGGTCACCTTGATACTGTTCCACTGCCTCAGACCCCAAATTCTAGAGGAACAGTACCCTCCCAATGGTGCGAAGAGAACGGCGTGAAAAAACTTTATGGTCGGGGCGCTACCGACATGAAATCAGGTGTTGCCGTACAACTGGCTTTAGCGGCAGCCCTACAACACGCCCAATACGATATCACCTATGTTTTTTATGACCATGAAGAAGTTGCCAGTGAACTATCCGGTTTAGCACGGTTAATGCGTCATCACCCTCATCTTCTCAACGACGCAGATTTCGCAGTTCTTCTTGAACCCACCCACGGAACTATTGAAGGTGGTTGTAACGGAACCATGCGTTTTTGGATTCATTGCCAAGGTGTCGCCGCACATTCTGGGCGGTCATGGGTCGGAAAAAACGCAATTCATGCAATGAATGATGTGCTGACCCGCCTATGCTCCTATGAAGCTCAAACTCACGAAGTTGAGGGGCTAGCTTATCGAGAAGGGCTCAATGCTGTCCAAATTTCTGGGGGAGTAGCCGGTAACGTCATTCCTGACCGATGCTCAGTGCACATCAATTATCGTTTCTCACCAAAACACACTCTTGAAGAAGCTACCACTCATATGCGCGAGGTCTTTGCCGGATACGAACTTGACTTTGTTGACCAATCTGCAGCTGCCCGCCCAGGACTTGACGCTCCTCTGGCGCAAGAACTGATAGCTGCCGTTGGAGAAGAACCTAAACCTAAATACGGTTGGACCGACGTTGCTCGTTTTTCTCAGATGGGTATTCCTGCAGTGAACTTTGGGCCCGGAGATGCCTTACTTGCTCATACTGATGATGAACATGTTGACGTTGAAGAAATCTATCATTGCTTTACGAGCCTCAAAGAGTGGCTATCACAGAAATAGCTTCTTCTCTTTGGGCATAGAAAAAGCTTTGGTGTTGTCGGCGAAGTGATCGTCGATAACACCAAAGCTTTATGCATAAGAAGCTAAAAAACTTCTAGGCTTTAGGCATCTTAAACATCTGAATGGTATCGGGGTTCGGATTATCAACCTCACCTGGAACACCATCAGATTTCTTAATACCTGAGGACGAACGTGAGCTCAAGAAACCAGATAGCCAGCTTGCAAACATCGTCAAAGCAAAGTTGATGATGATAAAGAGTACCGCTGCTAAGAGTAGGCTCTGGAGAATATTGCCTTCACCCGAACCAAATCGACGTGCTGCGGCAAGAAGCTCTGGGTAAGAGATGATATAACCTAAGGCAGTATCTTTGAGAATGACCACAAACTGTGAAAGCAATGAAGGCATCATCGTGAGCATTGCCTGAGGCATCAAGATATTGCGAAGAACCTGACCAGGAGTCAAACCAATTGCTACGCCGGCTTCTCCTTGGCCTTTAGGGAGCTGTTTGACGCCTGAACGAAGTAATTCAGCGATGACTGAACCGTTATACAGTGTCAATCCGAGAACTACCGCAATAAAGGGAAGCTCTGAGGGAGAGAACACGGAGAAGCGTCCCAAGAAGAGCCAGAAGAAAATCATCATGATGAGTACGGGAACTGCTCGGAAGAACTCAACAACTACTGTGCCGATAGCACGTACAAAAGCGTTTTGAGCCAGACGCATATACCCAAAAATCATTCCAAAAATCACTGAGGTAATTACAGCGATAAAGGCCGCTTTAAGGGTTGAGATAATGCCGGGGATAAAATATGATTCCCACGCACGATAGGTGAAAAGTTCTGTCCACTTTTCGGCTTCAAGCTGCCCTTGACGGTTCATGACCATAAGAACATAACCGAAGAACGCAAGCAACGCGATAATTGCAATGATGTTGAAAGCTCGTGTGAGCGCTCGACCGCGAGGGCCTGGAGTATCAAAGAGGACCGAAGTCGTTTGCTGAGTTTTCATCGTTTCACCGCCAATTTACGTGAGGACCATGTGGTCAATAAACCGATGGGAACAACGATGATGACGAATCCTGCTGCAAAGACCATGAAAATCACAAAAATCATGTCTGAGTTGAATTCAATCATGGATTTCATCATGCCCGATGCCTCTGCTACTGAAGCAACTGTTGCCACTGTAGAGTTCTTTGCAAGCGCAATCAACGTGTTGCCCAAAGGAGTGATGGAACCGCGTAACGCCTGAGGGAAGATGATATGACGAGCAGCGGGGAAGAATCCTAACCCAATGGCTCGTGCCGCTTCTGCCTGTCCGATAGGAACGGTATTGACGCCAGAACGGATGGCTTCACACACAAAAGCCGCATGGTATAGCGCCAAGACGATTACTGCGTAGAGGAAGAAGTTCATCTGAAAATCTGAAACCAGCTGTAGCTGGAACTGTGTCCACACGCCCAAAATAGCGAGGGTCATCAGAATAGTCAACGGCGTATTTCTGAAGATATGAACATACGCTGTTCCTGCTAGTTGGAGTGAAGGTACCGGCGAAATTCTCATGAGAGCGAGAATGGAGCCGATAACAAATGATCCAATAGCTGCCCAAAAAGTGAGCTGTATATTAACCCAAAACGCACCAAGCACATCATAGGTGCTAAAGAGCGTGGAGAGCTGTTCGCTAAAAGTCACGTTAGTCTCCGTAAATCTAAGAATGAATGGTTAGGATGTGGCGCATGATGTGCCAAGGTGAGGAGGATTAAGCTCCTTGTTATAGACGAAACCTGAGTCACCGACGTTCTTAGCCAGTGCCTTTTCCCATTCGCCAGTTTCTACCATTTTGTTAATAGCTTTATTAATGGCTTCGCACTTATCGCTGCCTTTGGGCAGGCCCACTCCATAGCGTTCGTCGGTGAAAGTGTTGCCGACGAGTTTGAGGTGTCCTTTATTTGCTTTAGTGGAGCCGAGTCCAGCAAGAATGATGTCATCGGTGGTTACCGCATCAACCATTCCTGCGTTGAGCGCCACAACGCAGTCTGAGTAGGAGCCTTGTTGAACAAGCTGAACGCTTGAGGCAAATTTGTCTTGAATTTTCTTTGCCGAAGTTGAACCTGTTACAGAACATAGGTTCTTTCCGTTGAGAGAATCAGGACCTTTAATGTCGTTGTTATCTGCTTGAACGAGAAGATCTTGACCTGCAACAAAGTAAGGGCCTGCAAAGTCGATAGTTTTAAGGCGAGATTTTGAGATGGAGTAGGTCGCAAAAATCATGTCTACCTGACCGTTAGTCAGCATATTTTCGCGGTTTGCTGAGGGCGACTCAACCCACTCGATACGGTCTTCTGGGTAACCAAGTTCTTGCGCTACGTAGCGAGCTACATCGGTATCGAAGCCGGTGTAGTTTTTGCCATCTTGGTAGCCTAGTCCAGGCTGGTCGTATTTGATGCCGATGCGTAGCTTATCGCCTTCTGATGAGTTTGCTGCACATCCAGAAAGAACGAGAGTAGCACTTGCTGCAAGAGCAAGAGTCTTCACGGCGTTACTTTTGAGGCGGTGAATGACGCTCATACTACCTCCTAATTAGTGGTTGAGAATTTTGGAAAGGAAATCTTTTGCACGCTCAGACTTGGGGTTGGTGAAGAACTCGTCTGGGGTTGCTTGCTCGAGAATTTCTCCATCTGCAAGGAAGACGATACGGTCTGCTGCTTTACGTGCAAATCCCATTTCGTGAGTTACAACAATCATGGTCATACCTTCACGTGCAAGGGATACCATGGTGTCGAGAACTTCGTTAACCATTTCTGGGTCGAGTGCACTAGTTGGTTCGTCAAAGAGCATCACCTTAGGTTGCATTGCTAGAGCACGGGCAATAGCAACACGCTGCTGTTGCCCGCCAGAGAGCTGAGCTGGAATCTTATGAGCTTGGGACTCAACACCCACTTTGGTGAGTAATTCCATGGCTAATTTATCTGCATCTGCTTTGCTCATGCCACGAACTTTACGTGGACCAAGAGTGACGTTTTCGAGGATTGTTTTGTGTGCAAAAAGGTTAAAGGACTGGAAAACCATTCCTACTTCTGCACGTAGCTTTGCGAGTTCTTTGCCTTCTTCGGGAAGGAGCTTTCCGTCGATACGAATTTCACCGGAATCGATAGTTTCAAGACGGTTGATGGTACGGCATAGCGTAGATTTACCAGAACCAGAGGGTCCTAGCAGAATAATGACCTCTCCTTTGCCCACCTCAAGATTGATATTTTTGAGAACGTGCAAATCGCCATAGTGCTTATTGACCGATGTGAGCTGAACAAGCGAATCGTTCACTAGGTTCCTCCTGACGAAAGTAGATATGTCTGCAGAGAAAAGTCCCTATGTGATAAAGAGGGAATAGTCGTTGAGAATGCAGACACCTGAAATATACAGTTCTACCGTACACGGGCTTATGTAACTTGCATGTTACAGATGACGCTTATCGGTTACGGCAGAGTTTTATTAAGCCAAAAATCGTGAGACTGAAAACAGTCACGGAATACAAGCTTAGAGCGGTCTGTCTCATCATGAGAAGCGCGCTTAAGATAGCTTAGAGTAAAACACATAAATTTTTTTCTCAATGGGGGAGAAAAACGAGAGGAAAACGATGAATTATCTTCTAGTCGGAGTCACTTTTCTTGTTCTTGCTGTGACCATGATGGGTGTTGCAGTGCTTGGTAGTGACCGACTCTATCCTCTTCGTAAAACCCTAGTTCACATGGGAGAAGATGGAATTGATTTTTATCAGCATCCCTCTGCGCAAGTCGATGAACCTTCAAAAACTTTTGCTGAATATCAAGAGTTCTCTCGTGAAGAATTAATCACCGCACTTATTAAAACAGAACATGATAATCTCGCATTGCGAGACGCATTGGCTGAGAAAGAAGCCTCCTCCAGCCAATAATTAGCGCTATATGCCGAGAATTTTCTAACGTTAAACACTGCAACATCATGTACGAAAAATGAGGGACTTCACCTCGCTATGCATCAGCTCACTCATCGAATGAACACCTATCTACAGGCTTTTAGCGCATATCTGTATCTTCTATGCTACAGATTCTTCACTTATTGGCAGCACCTGCATTGGGGCGCCCAAGTCCTAAGTATTTTTGCGCTAAGCCGTCTTTGGGGCTGGGTTATTTTTAGCGTCGTCGGCGCGCAAGATCAATACACTCCATGGAAAATAGGGCCAATGTCCTATCTCGAATTTATCAGTATCTGGGACTCTGGCTGGTACGAACGAATAGCCCTCGACGGGTACCCTCATACACTACCCACGAATAGCGAAGGCACGGTGACCCAAAATACTTGGGCGTTCTATCCACTCTACCCGATGAGCGTAAAATTCATCCAAGAACTTACTGGTAGCGCATACTATCCAACAGCTATAGCGCTAGCTACCGTATCGGGATTTATTGCCTGCCTTGTGGTATATCTCCTCTTTAACCGTTCTATCAGCTGGTGCAGACAGCATCGCCTACACCTGAATAACGATTCTAGTCGTGCTGTAGAGTCTCCACACCATTTAGCGTTATGGGCTACCGCTGCTTTTGCGTGGGCGCCAGTAGCACCTATCCTTCAAGTGCCTTATGCTGAAGCGCTAAATATGGTGTTTCTTGGGCTGACTCTCTACCTCATAATGACCCAACGATGGGCACTAGGGGCAATAGCTGGAATCCTCGCCGCTTTTTCTCGCCCAGTAGGGGTACCATTAGGGGCTTTAGCGGGAATATGGTGGCTTATCTGCATGTACCGTAGCTATCACCAAACACCACAAGCACATTCCACCGTCAGTACGTTACGTGGAGTTCTTATAAAACATCTCGGACAAGGTGTTAGCGCAATCAGCATATGTGCGGCTGCTATCTCTTGGCCTCTTATTGCATGGGCTTATACCGGAAGAATCGACGCATATACCGCAACAGAAACTGCATGGCGGCAGAGCCATCTTGTCCTATTTCAGCCGTGGATTGCTCAAAGCCAAGAATATTTTGGGTTAGCGGGTGTTCCTGTGCTCATCATGAGCATTCTCGGCTTTATTTTTCTGATGGCCTCGCGATATGCTCGTCGTGTATTACATCCGGTGCTTAACCTCTGGTGTTATAGCTACCTGATATATCTTCTGCTGTTCCTATACCCACAAAGTTCCACATTCCGGCTTCTCTTGCCGTTATTCCCCGTAGTTTTGGTCTTTATCGGGTTGAGTGGTTCACGAGCATATAGAGTTCTTTGGATCCTCGCTTCAGCTATCTTTCAAAGTGTGTGGGTTGGCTGGCTCTGGCATTGGAAAGAGCTACCTGGTGGGGGAGACTATCCACCTTAAAAGTTATGAACGCTGAGGAATACTACGATAACTGAGCAACATAACGAGACAATAAACCTCAGCTAGTTTATTATGGTTGCTGTCACATGAGTTTGAACCATGACCATGGGACTCATTATTAAGGAGTAAAAAGATGGCTGCCCAGAAACCACGCACCGGTGACGGACCTTTAGAGATTCTCAAAGAAAACCGGAGCATTATTGTTAAAATACCTCTTGAAGGAGGCGGTCGACTCGTACTTGAAGTATCAGAACAAGAAATTGAAGACCTCAAGAACTGTCTCAAAGATTTTGACCAACCCAGCACTTCATAAAAGCACCATATAACGCCGTACTGCCGTGAAAACTTCTTCGGTTTTCACGGCAGTTTTGTCGCCCGAACACTTTTGACAAAAATAACAGCTCTTGAACTGTTCTGCCTCACCGTGCTCAACAGTAGAGCGTATCGCTCATATTTTTCTGGGCAAAGATGATGAACTATGCGACGCTTGACGGTTTTCTTCCGAATTAACTGGTAATCTTCCATATTGTGTTCGGTATTAACGGAATGGAATTTATCGTCCTTGTAATCCTGGTGTTCGTGGTCATCGGGCCAGAACGCATGCCTGAGTACGCCCAAAAACTCAAAGAAGGCGTTAAATGGGTTCGCGCCATGGCGTTTGAGGCAAAAGATGACCTCAAAGAAGTCATGGGGGATAACCCGCTAGGCGACTTTGACTGGAAACAATATGATCCACGCCAATACGATCCGCGAACTATCGTGCGTGAAGCTCTCGCTGAAGACGATGAAGAACGCGCACGTCTGGCAGCAGAACGAGAAGCTGAGAACAAGCCACCAGCACAAAATATTCAGCGTTTACCTCAAGGCGCATACGCACCTTTCGATATTGAAGCTACTTAAACCGATACCTTCTCTCAATACTGTATTCGCTCTTATCCTCTAGCTAGGCAAAAACCCATCATCGCTGGCGAAAACCTTACTATTCTTAGAGAAGAACCTCCTTAGACGTTGAACGGTAACGGTTTACCATTCAAATTCCGCGCACGATGCGATAGTTGACGAGCAATACGGTTAATAGATTGAGCCGTTTCTGAGCTCGTATCAGCCCAGACCAGAGGCACACCGACGTCCCCTCCCGTCCGTAGAGAGACATCTAAAGGCACAGAACCAAGAAGCGGAACATCATACCCTAATGTCGCAGAAAGACGCTCAGAAAGCTTCACACCGCCTCCTGCACCAAAAATATCAAGCATCGACCCATCCGGCATACGCATCGCTGCCATATTTTCAATAACACCAGCAACCTTCTGCTGAGTTTGAACACTCATCGTGCCAGCACGCTCTGCAACATCAACGGCAGCACTTTGCGGAGTAGAAATCAACACCAACTCTGCTGTCGGTAAAAGCTGAGCCATCGAAATAGCAATGTCACCCGTACCCGGCGGTAAATCAAGAAGAAGAATATCAATAGCGCCAAAATGAACATCAGTCAAAAACTGCTCTAAAGCACGATGAAGCATCGGACCACGCCACGCCACCGGCTTATTACCAGCAACAAACATGCCCATAGAAATGACTTTGACACAGCCAGAACCCTGCCCCGAAACATTCTCTGGAACAGAGACCACCGGCGGAAGAATCATATCTTCAAAACGTGTCGGAGCTTGTTCAATACCAAAAAGACTGGGAATAGAGAAACCATGAACATCAGCATCAACGACCCCCACCGATAGCCCATCAGCTGCAAAAGATGCCGCAAGGTTAGCCGTCATCGACGACTTTCCCACACCGCCCTTACCTGAGACCACCGCATAGACACGAGTCAAAGAATCCTCAGCACTAAACGGATTCTTAGACTTATGCCCCAACGTACTCCGTAACTTTTGCCGTTGTTGAGGGTTCATATACCCAATATGAACCTGAACCTGCTGGACACCCTCGATAACAGATAACGCCTGCGTAATATCATGCTCAATCGTTGTCTTAAGCGGACAACCCTCAATCGTCAATAAAACGTGAATATGAGCAACGCCCTGCTCAAAGTACGCCTTCTCGACCATCCCAAGCTCGGTAATCGGGCGACGAAGTTCTGGGTCATGGACCGTACACAACGCCTCGTATAGTGTTTCGTCGATAGAAGACATCAATATCCTTAGAAAAATACAGAAAACAACAGAAGACTACTCGCCATGTTCTTGCGAAAGCTCATCGACATCTTTGACTTTAATCTGAGACAAACGTCGTTTAGGAGTGCTCATATCTTCCGTCACTATCTTCATAGACTGCGTTTCAGGGCTATTCTCTAACCCCTGAGATTCTGAACGATCTAGAGCCTGCTGCAATTTTTGAAGTTCTTCCATCACATCACGCAACTCACTACGTACATAATCACGAGTTGCCACCTCACGAAGAGCAATACGCAAAGACGCAATTTCACGAGTAAG
Source organism: Rothia sp. P13129 (assembly GCF_048512865.1). Taxonomy (NCBI): domain Bacteria; kingdom Bacillati; phylum Actinomycetota; class Actinomycetes; order Micrococcales; family Micrococcaceae; genus Rothia; species Rothia sp. P13129. The sequence continues at coordinate 65,874 of NZ_JBLXYA010000010.1, read as the reverse complement.
GTACTGCGTTTCTTCAAGATTTTGCTGATCTCGCTGACGGTCTTGAGCAGCAATCACGCGGTCACGGTCATCTTGACGGTTCTGCGCTAACAGAAGCAACGGAGCAGCATAAGAAGCCTGTAAAGATAACGCCAACGTCAAAAGAGTAAAGTTCAAGGCTCGAGGGTCAAACTGTAACTCATCTGGGGCTAGAGTGTTCCACCCAAGCCAGAGCGTACAAAAAATGGTCATCCACAAAATAAATTGTGGAGTTCCCATAAAACGAGCAATAGCTTCGGTAGCACGCCCAAAACGATCAGGATTCGGCTTCCCCCCGGTAGCGATACGATGACGAGCAGCTTGGGGAGTTGCTAGACGGTCATTATGACGTTCGCGGTTTTTCTCACTCAAAACGGCGACCTACCTTTCGAATGGGTGTGCCATCATCGTATGTTCTCCAGTCCTCAGGTAAGAGCGCATCTAGAACGTCATCAATAGTCACCGCCCCAACAAGACGCTGTGACTCATTAACGACTGGCAAAATAGTCAAATCATAGGTTGCTAATACACGAGAAATCTCTTCAAGACTGGTCATATCTGAGACTGGCTCAATGGAAGAATCTAAAAGATTACCGACCTGCTCACTGGGCGGATACCTCAACAGCTGTTGCATATGCACCATACCCAAATATTTACCCGTAGGAGTCTCTAACGGCGGTCTAGCAACGAGCACTGCCGCAGCCATTGCCGGAGGAATCTCCTCTTGTCGGATATGTGCTAAAGCCTCAGCCACAGAAGCCTCAGGGGAGAGAATAATAGGCACCGGGTTCATCAACGAACCGGCTGTTCCCTCTTCATACTCAAGTAGACGGCGAACATCTTCTGCTTCTTCTGGCTCCATCAGAACTAATAGCTGTTCACGTTGCGCATCAGATAGTTCATTGAGCAAGTCAGCTGCATCGTCTGGCTCCATCTCATCAAGAACTTGAGCCGCACGCTCAACATCCAGATGCGAAAGAATCTCAACCTGATCATCTTCAGGTAGCTCTTGCAAAACGTCTGCAAGGCGATCATCGTGCAATTCATGAGCGACCTCAACCATACGTTTATCGTTCATCTCATGGATAGCGTCTGCCAAGTCTGCAGCATTAGCATGCTCATGATTAGCAACGAATGTTGTCGCTGCTTGAGGTTCTAAATCAGTTGAAAGAATCGCCTCATCCCAATCAACAACAAGGGTAGCTTTTCGGCGACGTAGTAGGCCACCATTTTCTGGGATACGTGAGATGAATAGCTCTGAGATGAACCAATCACCGTTACGTCGCTGTTCCATTGCAACGTCTTCAACAGTTGCTTCTCCAGAACCATCTGTCAAACGAACTTTACGGTCAAAAATTTCTGCAACCACAAGCGCCTCAGAACCGCGCTGTTCGAAACGTCGAAGGTTGACAAGTCCCGTACAAATAATCTGAGCAGAATCGATAGAGGTGATACGAGTCATCGGCACAAAAATACGTTTTTTGCCGAGTACTTCAATCACAATACCCACAACAATAGGTTCTTTACCACGTTGCGAGATACTTCCTGTGGCGACGGCTAAAGGCCCAAAACTTCGTTTGAGCACAACAACATCGCGTAGACGACCAAGACGGTCACCCATAGGGTCAAAAACGTCCATACCAAGTAGGCGGGCAATAAAAATTTTATTTGGTGTTGTACTCACCCTTAATAGACTACGCGTTCTCACCAATTTTTGAAGAGACCATAGCCTATCTGTGACAAGAAACGGATAATCTTTAGTTCAAAACAGCTCTGAATACGACACCATGTAGGGAAAAATTTTCGCCACTTGCGATACTCGCCGTTTTTTCAGGAAATACTAAGGTGACTTCGCGAAAATATAGAGCATGGACGAACAAAACATATCAGCAATTCTCTCGAACACAGATAACCTTCCCGAAGGAATCCCCGTTGGAGAATACAACAACCGACAGCAACTCAACCAAGCACTCAACACCCTCAACAACGCCAACTTCCCGCTACGAACCTTATTCATTCAAGGAGAAGGACTGAAACAAATCGAGTTTCTTGGTAACAAACTCTCTTATCCGAAAGTTGCTTTAGCTTCTGCCGCTCAAGGTGCTTTTTTTGGTGCCTTCATCGGTCTTGCTACCGCATTATTGAGTAACGGAAACTTCGCCGCTAACCTACTATCTTCCATCCCATTAGGTATCGCTGTATGGATGATTTTTGGTGTTCTGTCTTATTCTCGAAGCAATAAACAAGGAAACTTCCAAACCCGAGCACAATTAGTTCCTCAAAAATATATTCTGATGGCTCACCCCAGCACCGCAGGACAAGCTCAACATATCCTCGGAGGCCCTCAACCTACACCAATGGCACCAGAAGGCCCTGTACCTTTTAGTCCGCCCACACCACCACAGAGCTTTGACGGAAACACCCTTCCTCCACACAAAACGGCTGAGCCGATTCCTTCTCCCACCGTTAACAGCCCTCAAAAAGAATCTTCATCAAAATTTGGTTTGAGAATAGAAGACCCCGAGGAATACGCACAAACGATTCGGCAAGAACCACCAGCACCAGAACCTAACGAACGCATTGAACAAATTCGTTCCCAACAACGAACTGGACGCTACGGAATCCGCATCGAAAACCCCGAACAATTTCAAGAAGCAATCCGTCAGCCGGGGCAATCAACGCCACCTCAACCGCAACCTTCTAACACCAAACCTCACAACAACAGTGCTGGTACTCAAGAATAACTACCAGAATCATCTGAACTGGTGAGTTGAAAAGCTGAGGAACAACTGTCCATCACCATAAAACGGGGTGTGGGGTGTTCACCATATCTGGTGAACACCCCACACCCCGTTGGCATAATCCTCTGCTATGAACGCAAAGAATCCATCCACTGTTCAATCTCAGCAACAGTACGTGGAAGATCTGCTGAAAGATTCACCGGACCCTCTTCAGTGATGAGAATATCGTCTTCTAAACGAATACCAATACCACGGTATTCTTCACTAATAGCTAAGTCCTCTTCCTTGAAATACAACCCTGGCTCAATCGTGAACACCATACCCGGCTCAATGACACCATCAAGATACAGCTCACGTTTGGCCTGAGCGCAATCGTGAACATCAAGACCTAAATGGTGGCTTGTCCCATGAGGCATCCAACGACGATGCTGACCTCCCTGCTCTGACAAAGCAACCTCTGCCGATACAGGAAGCAAACCCCACTGTTCAAGACGCTCTGCTAAGACAGCAGTAGCCGCCTCATGAACCTCACGGAACCGGCGACCAGGAACAGCTACTTCAAAAGCCGCATCAGCAGCGTCAAGAACCGCCTGATAAATCTTTGCTTGCACTTCAGTAAAACGCCCGCTCACCGGTAGCGTTCGAGTGATGTCAGCAGTATATAGAGTGTCATCTTCTACGCCAGCATCAACAAGAATCAGCTTTCCCTCATCAACCGAACCATTATTACGAATCCAATGCAAAATAGTGGCATTATTTCCACACGCCGCAATAGTGTCATAGCCAAGATCGTTGCCTTCTTCACGTGCTTTTGCAAAGAAAGCACCCTCAACTACACGCTCACCACGATGATGGCCTACCGCCCGAGGCAGAGCACGAACCACATTCTCAAAGCCCTCAATAGTGTGCTGTACAGAACGACGAAGATTCTTGACCTCCACCTCATCTTTAACAAGACGCGCCTCAGAAAGAGCCTCTGTCAAAAGAGCATCGGTCTGGTCAGCTTTCTCTAAATCCACCCCAGTGTTATAACGAGAGGTATCAACGAGTGCGTCAATATTTAAGTCGACGTTACGCACAAGACGGATATTAATACCGCCAAGCGCCTGACTACCAGCATTCTTCGTGATAGCGACTTCTAACTCCGAAAGGTCCGCGGTACGGATACCGTACTCTGCTTCCACCGCTGCGAGGGTAGGGCGTGGACCAACCCAGAATTCACCATAGCGAGGATCAGCATAGAACTGTGCGCTATCTCGTCCAGCAAGAGGCCGGAAATAAAGCGTCACCTCGTGATGCGAACCGTTATCTCCGTGGTTTTGCTCAACTGGTTCAAAAACGAGTACAGCATCAGGCTCTTGGTCTAGCCCAAGACCCGTTTGGTGCGCAAAGGCAGAATGAGGACGGAACCGGTAATCGGTATCATTAGAACGCACTTTAAAAGCACCAGCAGGAATCACAAGACGCTCACCAGGGAAAAGGCGTGAAATACGGGCGCGACGTTCAGCCGCATAATCTGCTACTTCTGCACGTTCAGGTAATGGTGTTTCATCGGGCGCCCAATATGAGGCCATAAACTCAATAAAAGCTTCAGACTGGGGAGGCTGAGAGCGATTATTCACTCTTTGCTCAAGGGGCTGTTCATCTGTCATATCAGAAGATTTATGTTCATCAGTAACCATAGATACAACTCTAATACGTTCAGAGGTATCTATACACCTATCTTTGTCATAGACAAGCAACCTAAGATAGAAATATGTCATATGATTTGCATACTCATTCGGTACTATCAGACGGTACACAGAGCGTACAAGAACTCGTCGCCGAAATTGCTCACTGCGGATTAACAGGTTTTTCCCTCACTGATCACGACACTACCGCAGGGTGGCAAAGTGCACAAAAATATGCTGACGACTGGGGACTAGACTTCTTACCAGGTATGGAAATCTCGTGCGCTATCGGCCCGCTTAGCGTACACCTACTAAGCTACGGACATCAACAAAACGATAGCGTCCTGAACAAACATATTACGCAGGCTCGCACCTCTCGCCGGACACGAGCTCAAAGAATCGTTCAAAAACTCTCTGAAACATACCCCATCACATGGGAAGACGTCTTAGCTCAAGCATCACCAGGAGCAACTATCGGCAGACCCCACATTGCAGACGCCCTCGTGAACGCAAACATTATCAGAACCCGCAGCGAAGCCTTCTCCGGATTACTGGCAGACCACTCAGCATATTATGTTCCGTACCGTGCCGTACACCCCGTTGACGCCGTCACCATGGTTAAAGCTGCCGGAGGAGTACCCATCATGGCACACCCCCGTGCTCGTATCCGCGGACAAGTTGCCTCTGCAGAGCTCATAGAACAGATGATTGAGGCCGGACTAAGCGGACTTGAAATCTATCATCGAGACAACAACGAAGAAGACCGCAACTGGCTCAAAAAACTTGCCCAAAAATATGACCTCATCATAACTGGCTCTAGCGATTACCACGGCGCCGGAAAGCCTAACCGACTAGCAGAAAACACCACACCAGCCCAAACCGTCGAACGTATCAAAGAAATCATCCGGCAGAACCACCAGAAGAACACCCCACCTCAACACACCCAAACAATATAAAAGGCGGCGCCCATAACACCTTGGGTTAAGAACACCGCCCCAATCAATACAGGCTAGTCTTGTGAATCACCATCATTAACGATACGTTTGCGCCGACGACGACGCGGAGCCTGCTCGCCCTCTACCCGGGTACGACGTCGTGAACGACCAGAAGCATCTTTCTCCACAACGGGGGAGTCTGAACGCGTATTATCATGCTCTTGACGGCGAGGGCGACGCTGCCTTTGCCCATTATTCTGCGAACGACGAGAAGAAGAGGAAGAACGTTCTGAGCGGCGCTCGCCTCTGCGCGGTGAACGTTGAGCAGAAGCATCAGAATCCTTAGGCTGAGCATGAGGCATCTTACCTCGAGTGCCTTCAGGAATATCAAGGTCACGGAAAAGATGCTCAGAAGAAGAATACGTTTCTACAGGCTCTGGAACACCCAACTCTAAGGCCTTGTTAATGAGAGACCAACGAGGGATATCTTCCCAATCAACAAGAGTAATTGCGGTACCAGTATGACCGGCACGGCCTGTACGACCCACACGGTGTACATAGGTTTTTTCGTCGTCGGGGCACTGAAAATTAATCACGTGAGTGACGTCATCAACATCAATACCTCGGGCTGCTACATCTGTAGCGACAAGGACATCAACGGTATTATCACGAAACGCTTGTAATGCTTTTTCGCGTGCGACCTGAGGCAAATCGCCGTGAAGAGCACCCGCACGGAAACCACGATTCTGTAACTCATCAGAAAGTTTTGCTGCAGAGCGTTTTGTTTTGGTGAAGATAATGGTACGTCCTCGCCCATTGGCGCGCAGAACTCGACCCACTAACTCATCTTTGTCGAGAGGATGAGCACGATAAATAACTTGACGGATAGACGCCTTTGTCAACGACTCATCTTCGGAAGACTGCGCTTGAATATGCATTGGTTTACGCATATAACGGCGTGCCATGGTCAGCACAGGCCCAGGCATGGTTGCCGAGAAAAGCATGCTCTGACGAATCTCGGGCAAACTTGCAAGAATTTTTTCAACATCGGGTAAGAACCCTAAATCAAGCATCTCATCGGCTTCATCAAGAACCACAATTTTTACCTGCGAAAGATTCATCTTCTGCTGGCGTTGTAAATCAATGAGTCGGCCGGGCGTACCAACAATAATCTCAACTCCGCGGTCAAGAAGTTTAACTTGCTGTTCATACGGAACACCACCGTATAACGTCACAACACGAACTCCCGCACCTGCTGCCGCAGCAGAGAGATCGTCACCTACTTGAACAGCAAGCTCACGAGTTGGAACAATAATTAGCGCTTGAGGGGAGCCAGGGGAGCGTAACGAATCCCAACGGGGATCTTCGGGGCCGATGACTCGTTGAATTGCGGGCAGACCAAAACCTAGAGTTTTGCCGGTACCTGTTTGTGCCTGCCCGATGATGTCATTGCCGGCGAGAGCAACAGGCAACGTGAGAGACTGAATAGGGAACGGATGAATGATGGAACGTTCAGCTAAAGCTTGGCAAATATCTTCGCGTAGTCCGTAATCGGCAAAAGTCTTGGGGTCTTGGTTCACGTATGTGTTTCCTGTAGAAAAGGCGCAAAAGCGCAACTATGGAGGTACGCCGATCGTGAGAGAACAAGTCACCTTATCTCAGCAGGTGACACTACTAAACATTACTGGTGGATAACGACCGGACAACCGTCTTATCTTAGCCATTCTAACAAAGCTGAAGAGAAAAAAGTGGAGAGCCTAAAAATATAGGCCCTCCACTATCGTCTACACCGTTTATATCAACGGCGTATTATGCTGAGAAATTAAAGCCGACGCGACGCTTTGTCTCTGAACCAATTTCAACGAAACCGATTTTATCTCCAGGAATCAATACGACGTTACCCTTATCGTCTTCTAGCTCTAGAACCTCACCTTTATCCATGGCGCGTGCAATGAGCTGACGCAATTCAACAGGGTCTTTATCGGACTCGATAACTACTTCGCGAGGCATATTTCTAATACCAAATTTAACGTCCATAATTGCTCCTTAAACAACGGAAATTACCGGTCATGTCTCTAGACATTCTAAAAGGTGAAGACAAGAACACCTAGAAATATCACCCTCAGCGTACCACCCCTACAATAAATCACGTAGAAGAATCCTTCTTGAATCTTCTGAACAAAAACCTGATAGAAGTGAAAAGGGCAGAGGACTAACCGTCATAGACAGAATCGTCATCAATGCAGAGTAGCCCTCCCCACGCTAAGCGAAAAACGAGATTTTGTGCACGAGCAAGCTCTTGGTCCTGAGCACCTTGTTGCAAAGCATGTTGTACTGCTGATAGAGCCATCCCCGTTAGTGTACGTGAAATGAGCACTGCTTCTTGTGCGGCTAGACCAGAATTAGGCTCTAACACTTGCGCAATATGATTAGCGATATGTAGATGAAGGTCATCAATACGCTGTTGAACAGCTAAATCACTGTGAATATCAGATTCAAAAATCAGCCGATAACCCTGCAGATTAGTGCGCGTGAACTCGAAGAAAGCACCAATAACACGTTCTGTTCGCTCACGGTTATCTTGGGTGTCGTATAAGGGGCGAACTAGGCGTTCTGTGAGCTCTTTAATCTGTTCGTCTAGTACAGCAAGATATAGCTCTCGTTTTGATTTGAAATGCTGGTAAAGTACCGGCTTCGTGACATCGGCAGCTGACGCAACCTGATTCATTGTCGTCGTATGGTATCCCTGAGAAGAAAAAATACGTAGTGCACTTAATACCAGATGTTGTCGTCGTAGTTCCTTCGGCAGACGCTTGTCCCCTGAGGAATAGTGCCGATCATGTGAATCTGGTTCTTGGAGTGGCTCAACGGTCACAGAACTCAACGCTTGTTCCTGAATCTATCTAAATAACGGACGAGTGATAAGGGCATAGACATCTACCGTGAATGGCTGATACCTCTGTATGAGAGGTATCGTCCATGACAGTTAGGAGGCGTCCTTATGTTTTTGCTCCATCTGAAGATGAGAGGGCTCTGCGGTGTTTACCTCAATACCGTAGAGCGCTTCAAGAGCTGCAACGTAATCAGCTTCACGACCGTCTTTGGCTAAAGAACGTGCACGGACCGTAGGGGTGTGAAGTAGTGATTTCACCATACGCCGCATCGTAAGCTCTAACTGGTCTACGGCAGCACCACACCCATACTGGTTGCGAACCTTCTGCAGTTCATTGTCCAAAATAGACATCGTATGTTCCCTGAGAGCTACAATAGCAGCATCTACGTTGCGAGCCTTCTCTTGTACCGCAAAATGAGCAGCTTCATTGTCCACAATTGCGTGGGCAAGTTCAATAGAATCTTGAGTTTCGTTGGGGGCAGCCAGACGAACAGTCTCCAACGTAATCAACTCAACATCTGGCATATCTGCAACATCTGGAGCGAAATCTCTACTCAACGCCAAATCGAGAATAATGCGTTTCCCTGCAGGAACCTCATCAGCGCTCAACGGAGCGGCAGAACCAGAACACCCAATGAGAATATCTGCTTCTTTGAGAGCTTCGTGAAGAGCGCCCTCAGGAACAGCTCGTATGGAGCGCTTGTCGGCAAAAGTAGCTGCACGACCAGAGGAAGAATATACACTAATATTTTGACAACCACGCTCTCTCAGAGCCGCAACTGTAGCACCAGCGTAAGCGCCAGTACCAATAATGAGTGCGCGACGGGCATCCCACGCTAACTCTGATAGCTCATACGCTAAATCGAGAGCGACCGAAACAACTGAACGCCCTTGAGAACCAAGCAGAGTCTGCTGACCCACCTCTCGAGCAGTGCGAGCAGCACGATCAAAAAGCCGCACTAAATTACCGGTGGCTGTGCCTTCTTCGCGTGCAGTAGCAATAGCTCGACGTACCTGTCCGGTAATCTCTCGCTCTCCAACCACTGCCGACTCTAAACCAACCGCTACCGTAAATAAGTGTTTGACGGCCCCATGCTGAGTGAACACTTCAAAACTGCTTGCAACAAGTTCGTACGCTAAAGAAGACTGGTCGGCAATGCCACGATATATTTCCTGTGAAGTTTCTTCTAATATCAGCTGTATTTGCTGAGACGTTGCACCGGGGGATACAGCAAGCTCCCCATAAATCTCTAAACGGTTACACGTCGAAAGAACAACGCTTCCTCGAACCCGCTGCGCCGAAACATTTTTGAGCGCAACACTAGCACCGTTGGCCAATAATGCCACGGTGTTCAAATCTACAGTCTTGTGTGATGCAACGAGCGTAAATATAGTCACGACTGACTTATCATAAACATGTTTGCCCCTCAGACGCGAATAAAAACGGGAAATATCACTATTTTTCCTCGTAGATTCCCCTCTCAACCAGCAGATACCAGCAAAGAATGACATGGTGTCGGCAAACAATGCGCAATAATTTGGCACAATGGGAAACATGAGTAGCACTTTGAATCAACGAGAACTACTGAACACACACCAGCTAGATTCTCTTCCCACCACTCACCCACTCAAAACTACAGGCGTGGCAGAGTCACCAATGCTCAAAGCCCTCACCGGACAAAAAGGCTCACACCACCCCGTATGGTTCATGAGGCAAGCCGGACGCTCCCTACCCGAATACCGAAAAGTACGTGAAGGTATTCCCATGCTAGAGGCATGTTTAACCCCAGAACTTGCCTGCGAAATTACATTGCAACCCGTACGACGCCACAACGTAGACGCCGCAATCTTCTTCTCCGACATCGTCGTCCCCATGAAGCTAGCCGGTGTAGACGTAGACATCGTCCCTGGCAAAGGCCCCGTACTATCCCAACCAGTACGCACCGCTGAAGACGTCAAAAACCTCCCCGAACTCGAAGACTGCGCACTCGACCCCATCCGAGAAGCAGTCAGCCTAACCGTCAAAGAACTCGGCGACACACCGCTCATCGGTTTCGCCGGAGCACCATTTACCGTCGCCGCTTATATGGTTGAAGGCGGACCCTCCCGAGACCATCTACGACCACGCACCATGATGCACTCAGACCCCGACACTTGGCATGCACTCGGACAATGGGCAGCCCGAACCGCAGGACAATTCCTTCAAGCACAAATCGAAGCAGGCGCCAGCGCCATCCAACTCTTCGACTCTTGGGCAGGGTCCCTCTCCGAAAGCGATTACCGCACCTACATCCAACCCCACTCCGCCCACGTTCTTCAGAGCGTGGCACATTACGGTGTTCCTAGAATCCACTTTGGTACCGGAACTGCACAACTGCTCAAAGCTATGCACGAAGCCGGAGCCGACGTCATCGGCGTAGATTACCGTCTCGACCTGACCGAAGCCCAACACCGTCTTGGTGGGGGAGTACCACTTCAAGGAAACATCGACCCTGCACTACTTAGCGCAGGATGGGACGTCCTCAAAGAACACGTAGACCACGTCCTCGCTGAAGGCGCTTGTGCCCCATCGCATATCGTCAATCTTGGACACGGCGTGCCACCAGAAACAGAGCCTGAAATACTCACCCGCCTCGTGGAATACATTCACACTCAAACTGCTCGGGAAGTAGCCTAAGAACAATGTCACCTGTCGATACTCGTTCCCCTAAAGAAACCGCAATCGTCGTCGGCGGTGGAATCTCCGGACTACTCGCCGCCCGAGAACTCGCTCAACAAGGACTCAAAGTCACCCTGGTCGAAAAAGAAGACCATCTCGGTGGTGCAGTAGGCGCACACCAACTCGATGGACTCGTTCTCGACTCCGGCGCAGAATCCTACGCAACAAGAACCACCGCCGTCAGCGAGCTACTCGAAGAACTCAATATCAGCGAAAAAATCGTCACGCCACGGCAAGACGGCTCTTGGCTTTGCCTCCCCAACGGGACACATAAAGCACCAAGAACAGGGATTCTCGGCATCCCCGGAGACCTCAACGACCCTGACTTCAAAAAAATTATGAATAGAAGCGGTCTACGACGTGCTAAACTCGACCGTTTCTTACCCGCCTCCGCAGGGGAAAACGCGCGTACCCTTGGCGACCTTGTACGCGTGCGCATGGGACAACAAGTGCTCGACAGACTCGTCTCACCCATCGTTTCTGGCGTCCACTCCACACACCCCGACCACCTCGACATCGATTCTGTTGCACCAGGACTCAAAAAAGCGTTAAGCACTTACGGTTCTCTTGCTACCGCGGCAGCATCACTACGTAAAAGCTCCCCAGCCGGAGCACAAGTCGCAGGACTCATCGGCGGTATGCACCAGCTATCCGAAGCGCTCGTTGACGATATCCTGCGACGTAAAGTACGTATCCTCACCGGCTACGACGCCATCGCCGTCGACCGCGATCACTGCCATAACCTCTGGACACTTATCCAACGCCAACCCGAAATCGGTGAAAAAGCTGCCGCCATCCACGGAAAATACCTCGTCATGGCATCAGACGGGCCTTCAACTCTTCGAATGCTCGGATCACACCTGAACAACGCAGACCTACCCCAAATTTCAGCAGGACCAGAAGTCGCCCTCGTAACACTCATCATCGAACAACCAGAGCTCGACTCCCGACCACGCGGCACCGGAGTGCTCGTTAGCGAAGAAGTCACCTCAGTACGAGCCAAAGCGCTCACCCACGCCAGCGCTAAATGGGAATGGATGAGCGAAAAACTAGGACCACACCGACACGTATTACGCCTATCCTACGGCAGAGGACAAGACACCAGCCCACTACAAGAAGTCAAACTCTACGACGACCAACTCATCACCTTGGCCATCCACGATGCCCAAAAACTTCTTGACGTCTCCATCTCACGAAACCAGCTCCTCGCAGCAGACGTCGTGCGATGGAAAGGGTCCTTACCTACAGCCAGCCCCGAACACCGTACAACAGTACAAAGCTTCCGCAGCGCACTCACCGAACTAGATAATGTCACCGCTGTTGGCGCATGGCTCAGCGGAAACGGGTTAGCTGCCGTCACCGCAGACACCCGCAAAACCCTCAAAAACTTTATTGAACAAAACAACATCGGATAGAACCTCAACGCTACAACTACCTAACGCCACGAGATTCACCGTAAAACACACAACAACTAGGTTTCTCCCCATCACACCTGATAGAGAGGAACCTCTGAGGAAGGAAAACATGTCACACCAACATGGCTCACATGGAAACTACTCCCACACACACGGCTCAGATGCAACCTCATCAAAAATTCAAGGTCAAGTTCCGGGAGCACCAGCTGAAGGAGACGATAAACTCTACTACGCGCTATACACCGTATTTGCACGTACCGGAGCCACAAACACCCAAGCACAAACTCCCGAAGCTGAAGAAGAACTCAACCACGTAATCTCAGCTCTTGAAGAACAAGGCGTAACCATTCGCGGATTCTACGACGTATCAGCCATGCGTGATAACGCAGACATCCTCGTATGGGCTCACTGCGAAGTCCCCGAAGACCTCCAAGAAGCAATCCGCAAACTTCGCCGTACCAGCGTTTTCTCTGAAACAAAGATTGTATGGTCCACTATGGGCGTACACCGCGATGCAGAATTTACACGCCGCCACGCCCCAGCATTTGCACTCGGTAAAGAAGCACAAGACTGGGTCTGCGTATACCCCTTTGTTCGCTCCTACGAGTGGTACTACATGAACCCCGAAAAACGTGCTGAAATGCTCAAAAATCACGGCATGAAAGGCTACGACTTCCCCCAAGTACTAGCCAACACCATCGCAACATTCGGACTCAACGACTACGAATGGGTTCTCGCCCTTGAAGCACCCGAACTCGTCGACCTCGTCGACCTTATGCGTCATTTCCGAAACACTGAAGCCCGTCTACACGTCCGCGAAGAAACCCCCTTCTACACCGGACGCCGTATTCCCTCCCACGAAATTGCAGGAGTTCTTGCATGAGCACCCGACTACCACATGACGTAGCCCCCAACGTCACCGACCCCAACAACACTGCTAGCAACGGACCTGCCGTACTCGATGCAACAACCATCGAAACATTCCACGGCGAAGAAAAGATCTCACGCCCTCGTAACAAAGCACCACAACCCTACGATATGGTGATTCTTTCATCCTTTGGTGGCCCTGAAGGGCAAGAAGATGTCATCCCATTCCTGAGAAACGTCACGGCAGGACGAGGCATCCCCGACGAACGACTCGAAGAAGTCGCAACACACTACCGCGCCAACGGCGGTATCTCACCTATCAACGAACAAAACCGTGCACTCTTGAATGCCCTTGAACAGGCCCTTCAAGAAAAAGGCCCACACATCCCCATCACATGGGCTAATCGTAACTGGAAACCCTACGTCAACGACGTAGTACAAGAAGCCTACGATAACGGTGCACGAAAAATTTTGGTACTTGCCACAAGCGCCTACCCTGGTTATTCTTCATGCCGTCAATACCGTGAAGATTACGGTATGGCATTAGAAAAACTTGAACTAGAAGGAAAACTTCAGATTGATAAAATCCGTCAGTTCTATGATGCACCAGGGTTCGTGCAAGCCTTCGTCGATGGACTTGTAGACGGACTACGAGAAGTTCACCAAAAAATTGCGCAGAACACCGACCCTGCTGCTGGAAACGGCGCTATTCGCATCATGTTCTGCACCCACTCCGTACCAACCAGCGCAGCGAACGAAGCCGGACCACGAGATGTCGACTACGAAGGCGGCTCCGCCTACGTCGAAAAACATCTTCAAGTGGCTCGACGAGTCCTCGAAAAAGTCTCTGAACTTGACTCAAAACTCCTCGAAAACGTTGATTGGGAACTGGTCTACCAGTCCCGTTCGGGCCCCCCATCGATGCCATGGCTAGAACCAGACGTCAACGACGCCCTAGAAGCCCTCGAAGGTCAAGTTGATGGCATCGTCCTCGTACCTCTGGGCTTTGTCTCTGACCATATGGAAGTCAAATGGGACTTAGACACCGAAGCTCTAGACACTTGTAAAAATCTCGGCTTTGAAGCGGTACGCACACCAACACCCGGAACTCATCCGGCCTACGTTGAGTCTTTGCGTCAGCTCATCCAAGAACGCGTACAATCTGCAAACTCAACACCGTTTACCGCACCCAAAGAGCCACTTTTTGGTGGTTGCTCTAACCGCGGATGGTTCGACGAATGCGACCCTCAATGCTGTAAACCAGCACGTGCTCAACAACATCGAGCAACGATTGCAACCTACCATATGAAGACTACGGAGGACTAAAACCTATGGGCTACACCGTTGGCACCCGAGGCTCGGCGCTAGCACTCACTCAAACAGGTATGGTTGCTGACGCCATCGGACGTATCTGCAACCAAAACATCGAACGAGTAACCGTCAAAACTGAAGGCGATATCCTGACCGGTCCGCTTTCACAGATGGGTGGTACCGGTGTATTCGCTGCAACGTTAAGACAACGAGTACTGGACGGCAGTGTCGACATGGCTGTTCATTCCCTCAAAGATTTGCCCACCCAGCCCTGCCCTGGACTCAACATTGCGGCAATTCCTGAGCGCGAAGACCCACGAGACGCACTATGCGCTCGCGATGGACTCACCTTAGAGACACTGCCAGAAGGTGCAAAAGTTGGTACTGGATCTCCTCGACGAGCAGCCCAGATTAAGGCGTTACGCCCAGATATCAATATCGTTGATATTCGAGGTAACGTGGGCACACGTCTTGCACGAGTCCCCGGTCTAGAACATTATGGCAATGCAGAAGCGGTAGGGGACTGCGATGCAGTTATCCTTGCGGCTGCTGGTTTGCACCGGCTAGGTTATGAATCTGCTATTTCTGAATATCTTGACGTTTCTCGTGTGCTTCCTGCCCCTGGGCAAGGTGCCTTGGCTGTAGAAATACGTGAACAAGACGTCCACAACAACACTGAGCTAGCTCAAGCTGTCGTTACCGTAGACCACCTACCAACACGTTACGCGGTTATCGCTGAGCGTGCTGTGCTACGTCGTCTAGAAGCAGGTTGTGCTTCGCCCATTGGAACATACGCGAGATATGAACAAGACCAGCTGATTCTTGATGCTGTAGTGGCTTCTGCTGATGGTTCTCAGGTGCTAAGACATCATGCAGCAACCGTACTTTTGAGTCAAGAAGCAGCTGAACAGCTTGGTATTCAAGTAGCAGAAGACCTCCTGCAAATGGGCGCTGACCGTTTAAACGGATTGAATAGTTAGTGTCCATGGCCAACGCAATGACCTCTACTCGGCTGCTCATCACTCGTTCGTTTGAACAAGCACAACCGTTTGTTGAGCTTTTGTCTCATACGTCTTTAGCGCCGGTAGAGGTCGATTGTGTCCCTATCCGCCAAGCTGTCGCTCATACACCAGATAGTGAGCTCATGAGCCGTCTGCCTCATGGTGGCTTTTCTTGGGCTCTTATCAGTAGCGCGAATGCTGTGCTTTCTTTGAAAAAATATGCTGTTGAATCTCAGCGTACGTTGCCTCAATTACTAGCAACAACAAAAGTTGCTGCTGTTGGTGCCTCCACGGCACAAGTTTTGGCTGATAACGGTGTTGTGGTGGATTACATTCCTTCGGTGATGGACGCCCAACATTTGGGGCAAGAACTTCCGTATGACGACGATCAACCTGTTCTGTGTGTTTTGGGAAAGACGTCACGGCCGACTCTCAACCATGTTCTAGCATCACGGAATATACCTACAGAAACGGTGATTCTTTACGATATGGAACCTTACCCCGCTACAAACCCGTTAACGCCGTTGAGAGCACCCGAAAAATCTTTTGCTTTGGGGCAGGTGAGAGAGCGTTGGCAAGAATATGCGGGTGTTATCGCAACGGCTCCTTCTCTATTAGAAGAACTCGTCACCTATATTTACGGTGAGGAATCTCCGGTATCTTTTCCCCCTCTTATTGCGATGGGAAGAACAACCGCATCTCATGCGCAGCGTTTAGGTTTGGATGTTTATATTGCGCCTGCTCCAACCCCTGGCGGATTATGCGAAGCGGTTCATCATTATTTTTTGTAATTTTTTGGTTATCACGCAAAGAAAATACATGTTTTATGAGAGGAGAACTCCTATGACGGCACTCAACCTTCAGTATCGTCCACGGCGTCTACGCGCAACTCCTGCGTTGCGTAAACTGGTATCTGAAACACAACTACGCCCAGAGCACCTCATTCAGGTTCTCTTTGTGCGAGATGGAATTGAGGAACCTCAGCCTATCGCGTCTATGCCTGGACAATATCAGCACACGTTAGATTCTCTGCTAGAACAGGTAGAACAAGCCGTATCAGCAGGGATTCAATGTATTGATCTTTTCGGTGTTCCTCGTGAAGAAGACAAAGATGCAGATGGAACTCACGCATGGCTACCGGAGGGTATTTTAAACCGTGCTATTGCACAGGTTCGTCAACGTTTTGGGGATACCATTACGATTATGGCGGATACCTGTCTTGACGAGTTCACCAGCCATGGACATTGTGGGCCTCTTTCGACAGACCGGTTCGGTCAGCCGATTGTCGATAACGATGCCTCTGTACATGCTTATTCTCAGATGGCGTTGGCTCAGGCTCGTGCCGGTGCACATATTGTGAGCCCATCGGGCATGATGGACGGGCAAGTACAAGCAATTCGTCAGGCGCTTGATGCAGAAGGGTTCTACGACGTCGCTATTATGGCGTATTCGGCAAAATACGCTTCAGCATTCTTTGGTCCTTTCCGTGATGCTGTCGGTTCTTCATTAGAAGGCGACCGTAAGAGCTATCAGCAAGACCCAGCTAACCGTCGTGAAGGTCTACACGAAGTACGGCTAGATATTGAAGAGGGCGCAGATTTCGTTATGGTTAAACCGGCGATGGCGTACCTTGACATTGTGCGTGAAGTCGCTGATTTCTCTCCGGTGCCGGTAGTTGCCTATCAAGTTTCTGGAGAATATGCCATGATTGAGGCTGCCGCTGCAGCAGGGTGGGTCGACCGTGAAAAGATTGTTCTTGAATCGTTGACAGGTATTCGTCGTGCCGGCGCTGACATTATTTTGACGTACTATGCAACAGAAGTAGCCTCTTGGCTTTCATAATGTTTTGTAGACTAGAGAAAACATTACGCAACAGATATGAAGAAAGTTCTCACCTATGAGTAGTATCTCCGAAGACTTATTTAACCGTTCTCGTGCTGTCATCCCTGGGGGAGTGAACTCACCGGTTCGAGCCTTCAACTCCGTTGGCGGTGTACCCCCCTTTATGGTTGAAGCACAAGGCCCTTATCTGACCGATGCTGATGGCAGAAACTACGTTGATCTTGTGATGAGCTGGGGCCCTGCACTTTTAGGACACCGCGATTCGTCTGTAGTTGAGGCAGTTCACGAAGCTGTAGAGCACGGTTTATCTTTTGGTGCCTCTACCGAAGCCGAAGCTGAACTTGCTGAGCTTGTTATTGAGCGTATCAACGCTGTGATTCCAGGAAGTATTGATCAGATACGTATGGTGTCTACGGGTACCGAAGCAACCATGACGGCTATCCGTCTAGCTCGCGGTTATACCGGACGAGATAAAATCATTAAATTTGCTGGTTGCTATCACGGACATGTTGATGCTTTACTCTCTGAAGCTGGTTCTGGCGTAGCAACCTTAGCAATGCCCGGTTCAGCAGGAGTAACAGCTGCAACAGCAGCTGAAACTATTGTTCTCCCTTATAACGATACCCAAGCAGTTCAACGTGCTTTTGAACAGCACCATGGACAGATCGCGGCTATTATCACCGAAGCAGCACCGTGCAATATGGGTGTGGTAACACCCGAGGCCGGATTCAACCGGTTCTTACACGATACTGCCCATGAGAATGGTGCATTGCTCATTTTTGATGAAGTCTTAACAGGTTTCCGTGTATCTTCTGCCGGCTATTGGGGATACACCACAGAAGATGAGGGAGGCTGGGCTCCCGATATCTTTACCTTCGGAAAAGTTATTGGTGGCGGTATGCCCATTGCCGCATTGGGTGGTAAACGAGAAGTGATGGAGTACCTTGCCCCGTTAGGGCCAGTCTATCAGGCAGGTACGCTCTCTGGTAATCCCATCTCTCTTGCTGCAGGCATCGCAACGCTCAAAGCCGCAACAGAAGACGTCTACCAGACTATTAATCAGCGTAGTGAAGAACTTCAAAAAGCTATCCACTCCTATGGCGGAAAACTTGGTTTAAACTACTCGATTCAACGCGCCGGAAACCTGTTCTCTCTATCATTTGGTACAGCTGAGCACGGCGTACATCATTATGACGATATCAAAGCAAGTGAAACGTTCCGTTATCAGGCATTTTTCCATAGCATGTTGAACTCTGGGGTGTACCTCCCACCAAGTGCTTTCGAAGCATGGTTCTTATCTGCCTCACATAACGACACCGCTATGGACCGTATTCTTTCTGCACTGCCTGAGGCCTTAGAAGAAGCTGCTCAGGCTCAACCCGCATAAATAATACTATTTAGTGTTCTCTTCACTGAAAAAACCTTTGGGGTTGTATCCTCCACATCAGAGGATGCAACCCCAAAGGTTTTTTGATGTTATATAGGTGATAACGTATTCGCCTTACCGTAGATGATAGTCAATATTAAAATGACGAACTTTTTGCAAATCTCGGTTATAGAACCAGTTCTTATCCATGAGGAAACGAGCAAATACAAGCCCCATACCAATGGCGAAGAATAATAACCATACCTCTACCATCCCAACCGCGGCTTCTGCAATATCACCATCGGAGAGGTGAGCCATGGAACGATAGAACGTCACCCCGGGAACCATCGTGACAACCGCTGGGACAGACAACGAAACACGCGAATACTTCCGGTGATATAACGGCGCGATAATTTCAGCAAGAGTCGCTGCCAAAAGAGCACCTGTAAATACTGCCAGTTGCGGGGCCAAACCCACATCAGTAGCAAGGATACGAAGAGGGTTCACCACAGCAGCAATAATTCCTGCCCATAAACAGCTCGTGGGCATTGCCGAGAAAAGCATTGCAAACCCATACGCTGCAATAAAAGACGCCGCAACTCGCAACGAATATAACGTCATAGGCGAAAACTCTAGGGGAACAGCTTTTTGCAGAGGAAGCTCAAACGTAAAAGCAAGAATCCACACCGCAAAAGAAGCACTTGCAAGTAACAACCCCACGTAGGTAAGACGTCCAATAGCCGCCGAAAAATCAAAACGAGCTAAATCTAACATCGCGGTTACCAGCGGGAAACCCGGCACTAAAAACAAGATAGCAGAGATGAAACCTACAAGATGATCAGAAGACGTTAACCCTAAAGCAGTCAGCGCACTAACTGCGCAAATATATGTTCCTGCAGAGAACACTCCACATAAAAACCATATCGCAAGGTGATTAACCTCTTTACTGAGCAGAAAAGAACGTAATAATTGTCCTAGACCTGAACAGAAGAAAACAATACTGCACTCAACAACACCACCATTATTGAGAAAAGCAAATCCCGCACATGCAAAAGCGGCAGCAAGAGAAAGCAACCATTGAGGGTATAGGTGCGGCAATCGTGCAATACGATCAATCTCCTGACCTGCTTCAAAAGGAGAAATCTTTTCAGGGAGGTTCGAGACAAAATCGCTGAGCAAATCAATACGATAAGCGCTAATACCCATCGCCCTCTGCTCACCAATTTCGGTACGAAAATTACCAGCAGCATAAGCAGTTGTGGTGAGCTCCGTAAACGTCACCTGCGAATGATGTTCCTCTAAACCTACAGCTCTTGCCAGACGTGCCATTGAAGTTTTCACACGGAAAGCACTAGCCCCCGACTTCAACATAAGCAAACCAAGCTTCATCACCACAGCAGACTGCGATACAAGATATTGATGTTGGCGTCGTGAAGAACCTAGATAGATACTATTAGTGGGCGGCTCTGCAGAGAGATTCTCAGACATCATGCACCTTAGAAAATATATTGAGTAAAAATATTTATGAAAACGCTCCGCACAAGAACGAACTAACCATGGCGTATAGGCCACGAACCATCAATGACTTGATTCTTACCTTGACGCTTGAGATATTCTTGAAACTCCGCAGCCTGCTCTTGCGCCCACAGAATCTGCTGCTGATGTAAGAACCTCGCATCTTGGGCAAGGTCGGGGAAAGAAGCTGCCATAGCCGTGAGCAGGCGTTCTGCTGCTATCGCATCATCCTTAGATGTATGAGCATTCTCTAAGTTCACACCATATTCTTCGCTGAGTACCTCTAGAGTACGTTTGCCTCGTTTAAACTGATGAAAATGCTTATTCAAAACATAAGGATCTAGCACCGGCTCACACATCAACTCTGGGTACCCATACCGTTGCAGTTCATAATGCAATACCGAAAAATCATAGGCAGCGTTGAAAGCAATAACGGGGATACCATCATGAAAGAGAGAACCCAGAGCAGACGCCACCTGAAACACGACGGTAGAAGCATCCTGTCCATGTTCTTGCGCATATTCAGTGCTAATACCGTGAACTGCTGAAGCCTCTGCTGGGATATCAATACCAGGGTTCGCTAACCACTCTCCAGCGCGAATAACCTGTCCATCTGCCCCCACCAAAACCAAAGAAGCCGTCACAATACGTGCCGTACGAGGATCAACCCCCGTCGTTTCTAAATCAAAAGTTGCCCGAGGATTATCTAGCCAAGAAGTCATACTCCACACTATATCGCTTTTTCGATAAGCCCAATAACCCCACCCCATGTATCAGAGACTTACCGCTATCAAATGTGATAACACTCCTTCCACCCAAGACATATCGCAGAGCATCGACATCTTTTAAACCTCTGAGATACATCGTTCCCCCTATAACATAAAAATCGTTAAACTTATGGGGGAGAGGCTAATTACTAAAACCTCGATAAACAACGCAAGAAGGAACCCAAACGATGAGCAACACACCACGGATCATTCTTGGTGCAGCAGGAACGGGCAAAACCACCCAACTCCTTGAACACGCCCAAAACTACCTTGACTCTGGTGCCGAAGCTGATGGCATGATGTTCCTAACGCCCTCCCGTACCAGTGCTACAAGAATGAGAGAACTCATCGCCAACCACACTCAACGAACCCTCTCAACCGTACCAACTCGCGCATGGCAGTCCTATGCTTTCGACATCTTACGACGCGCCCAAATCCAAGGCCTACTACCGGGGGTAGAACTATCACCCAAACTTATCTCAGGGCCAGAACAAGACGTCATCATCTCAGAACTGCTCCAAGGACACACACAAGGTTACGGAAAAATAATTATTTGGCCCCAAGAGCTTAAAGAGGCCGTACACACTGAAGGATTCCGCCACGAAATACGCGACTTCTTCGACCGCATTGCAGAATACGCTATCGACACACAAGACATCGAAAACTATGCCCAACAGCTCAATATCCATACATGGGCTCTAATCGCTCAACTATATAAGGAATACCAACAGATTCGTCGTCTACGGATGCCCAATGCCTTCGACCCCGCAACCCTCATCCATGAAGCTCAACAGGTTCTGACCCGCAACCCAACCTTTCTCGCAGAAGAACGCGAACGTTTCAAACTCTTACTCATCGACGATTTCCAAGAGGCAACACCCTCCATCTACCGTCTACTCGAAACACTCTGTTCACCTGAAACCTCACCAGCTCCAGCACCCCAAACAGTTATCGCTTTATGCACCGATACTGTGGTTCAAGGTTTCCGTGGCGCTCGCCCCGATAAAGCAAAAGAGCTTCCTCGTATCCTCGGCGACTATGAGACCCTATCTCTCAATCTCTCCCATAGGATGCCCAAAGATATTGTTTGTGCCTATTCCACCGTCACAGAACGTATTCCGCCGGTTGCCCACATGCGCTACGACCGTCAACCACAATGCGCACTAGCTACCGAGCCTACCGCAACAGCGGAAGAAACCTCTCAACAAGAACCTGCTGTGGATGGGTATCTTGTTCAGAACGTTCAACAAGAAAATCGACTGTTAGCACAGATGATTCTTGAAAAACACCTATATGAGAACGTCCCCTATCACCAATGCGCCATTATTGTGCGCAACACCGGCGCAATAGCACGTATTGAACGTACCCTCATGAGCCACGGCATCCCTGTATCGAGCGCTCGCACCCTTAACGTGCTGAGTCAAGAACCTGCAGTACGCCCCTTCCTTGACGCATTAGCTATAGCGATACACCTATACGAACAAGAGCAGGACCTCAACAGTGATGCCCACCCTGTTAGTGAGTCTGGAATATCTACGGATATTATCTTGTCGTTATTACAGTCTCGCCTAGGTGGCGCTACCGCAATGGACGTGCGTCGCCTACGACAACAGTTACGCGCTGAAGAACTAAAATCTGGTGGAACACGCCCCAGCGATGAGCTGCTCCTTGAAGCGCTCTACCAACGTCCTCATATCGCTGCTAGGGGAGCAGACCGTGCCGTACACCGTATCCACCATGTGCTCTCTGCCGGTGTCAAAGCACTCTCACAAGAAGGAGCAACAGCTGAAAGCGTTCTGTGGGCGTTATGGGAGTCTTCAGAACTTGCCCACACTTGGCGTCAAGAATCATTAAACGGTGAAGGATTGAACGCGCAACGTGCTCACCGAGATTTAGATGCCATGCTTGGTCTTTTCGAGGCTGCCTCACGTTATACCGAGCAGATGCCTGGTGCGAGTGCCTTCCAATTCTTGAACTACATGATGGCTCAAGACATTCCGATGGACACACTGACCCGAACAACACGCGTACAAGGGCACGTTGAAATATTGACTCCAGCTTTAGCTGCAGGACGTGAATGGGACTACGTTTACATTGCAGGATTACAAGAAGGTATCTGGCCGAACACTACTGTGCGCGGTTCTCTACTTGAGACGCATAAACTCACCGATATTCTTGATATCGGGTTAGACGCTGCACGACACATAACTCCCACTGATCGTGTGCGACAAACCCGTCACGATGAACTACGCATGTTTGCCACTGCGCTCTCACGAGCGAAGAAACAGGTTCGGTGTACAGCAGTGATGTCTGAAGACGAATTTCCTAGTGAGTTTTTTGACCTTGTTGTTCCAGGCTCTCATGAGGGACGAACAACTACTGAGGTTCGACGTCCGATGACTCTTCGTGCGCTGGCGGCAGAGTTACGTCAATGGGCAGAACAATATGAGCAAAGCCCCGAACCCGCTCACCACGCGATACAGATTCTTCGCAAGTTCAACGACCTAGGACAAACACGCGGGTATATTGTGCCCGGTGCCTCACCTGATAGCTGGTGGGGGCTGAGCCCTCTCTCCTCTCAAGGCAGTGCCTTTGGAGAAGAGGCACCTATTCCGATGTCACCTTCACGACTAGAGACGGTGCACCGTTCCCCGCTGGAATGGTTCGTTTCCGAATCACGTGCAGAAGCTGCTACCGATGCTTCACGTTCTTTAGGAAACGTTGTACACGAACTTGCAGAACAGTACCCTCACGGGCCAGGTTATGTTTTGGAAGAACAACTTGCTCAGACCTTCCAAAAAATGAATCTTCCTGATACCTGGGAAACTCAAAAAATCTATGAACGAGCACAAAAGATGGTACGAAAATTTGCCTCCTATGTGGCTGAGCTATCCCAGCATCAGCGGGAATTGAGTAATGTTGAAGGCAGTTTTAAAGTTTTTGTTCCAGGAAAAACACGTGACGCGTTATTGGTCGGCAGAATTGACCGTTTAGAGAAAAATCAAGAAACTGGACGCTACGCCATCATCGATTTGAAAACGGGGAGAACTGCGCCCTCTCAGAAAGAGAAAATACCTCGTCACCCACAACTTGCAGCTTACCAAGTTGCTTTAGAAGCTGGTATCGGTGAAAAACTTGCTCAGGGGGAAGACTCACCCGAAGCGAGATTTAGCGGGCTTACATCACGCTCTGGCGGTGCCTTCCTCATACAGTTAGGTACCGACACGAAAACTTACCGTGAACAGCAACAAGAGCCTCTCACAGAAGAAGATTTATGGGCAGTAGAGCTCATTCAACAAGCAGCAGAGCTTATCGCTCAAGAATATTTTCAGGCACGCCATACTTCAGCCCAAGCTAGTGGCTACGGTATCCAATGCAAACTTCCCGAAATCTGCCCGTTATGTGCTCGTGGTAGACAAGTGACACAATAACGAAAAGAGACGATAAACATGACGGAAAAAACTCAAGAAGACTTCAGCCCAGAAAAAATAGCCAAACTGCTTGGCAAACCAGCGCCCACCCCTGAGCAGTCTGAAATTATTCGCTCAGATTTACGCCCTTGTCTCGTTATTGCGGGTGCAGGCTCTGGGAAGACCGCGACCATGGTCGATAGAGTTATCTGGCTCGTTGCGAACCAAAAAGTGAGGCCAGAAGAAATTTTGGGAGTGACCTTCACCCGAAAAGCTGCTGGAGAGCTTCGTGAACGTATGCGTATCGCGCTGAATCAGCTACGTCATCAAGGCATCATCAAAAGAACAGATCAAGACGAAGAAATCACCGACCCTGTTGTCTCAACCTACCATTCATATGCGAAGAGTCTTGTCTCTGACTATGGTCTACGCCTTGGCATAGAACAAGATGCACAGCTCTTAGGTCAAGCTCAAAGTTGGCAGCTGATGGCACAGATTGTGGAGCACCTCCAACCAGAGATTGCTTTAGAAGACCTCATGTCTAAAAGCACCATCATTAAAGATGCGCTGACTCTTGCCAGTGAATGTTCTGAACATCTTGTCACACCTGAACGTCTACAACAATGGTGTGAGGACGAAGAACAAAAAGTACGCAATATCAGCGGAAACAGAATCTCTAGTGAACAAAGAAATCTTTTAAAACGTCTTCAACAGCGTCGTTTTTATGCTGGCATCATCCAAGAATACCGCAATGTTAAAAAACGTATGCAAGTGATGGATTACGGGGACCTTGTCTCTTTAGCTGCGCGTATTGCAAAAGAATTTCCAATGGTGTCAAAAACTGAACAAGAACGCTATAAAGTTGTTCTCTTAGACGAGTTTCAAGACACCTCCCACGCTCAAATGCAACTTTTCTCAGATCTTTTTGGGCATAGGGCAGACCCCCAACACGAACATGCTGTGATGGCCGTGGGCGACCCGAAACAGTCCATTTATGGTTTCCGTGGGGCTTCTGACGGCCAGCTCTATAACTTCTACCAGTACTTTCCAACAGCCAACAAAGACACAAAATTCTTAACAATAGCGTGGCGTAATGATGTTTCGATTCTTACCTGCGCTAATACCCTCGCAACACCTTTATCAAAACCTGCAGATTGGTCGAGAGCAAAACCTCTGGGCAAACCTATTCCTCATCTTCAGCCACGTCCAACCGCAGAAGCGGGAAAAGTTCTCCTCGGTGGCTACAACTCAACCGAAGAAGAAGCCCAAGCTATCGCCCAAAAAATCTATGAAGAACGCCACAAACCAGAATATTCTGCGCTCAACGGCAGCATGCCAACGATGGCAATTCTGTGCAAAAAACGGGCAATGATGGAACCCATCCGCAAAGAACTTGAAGCGTTGTCTATCCCATATCAGGTGGTGGGTCTTGGTGGTCTGCTAGATACCCCAGAAGTCGTCGAAATGGTCTGCTACTTGAGGGTACTCTCTGACCCTGGGCGTTCTGACGCGCTCATGCGCATCCTCAGCGGTGCACGCTGGCGTCTAGGCACCCACGACCTCTTAGCGTTAGGGGACTGGGCACGGCATCTAGCACGCCGTCGTGAACACGCCATCAAAGAAGGCATCCGAGAAAAACTGACCTCGGACGAGACTCACTCACCTGCCGGCAGTGAAGGAGACGAACGCCCCCTCAACACTGTTGAATCAATACTTTCTCGAGCATGCCTTGATAACACCGATGACGCTTCACTAATTGAAGCCATCGAAACGTTGCCTCCAGCAGAATGGGTATCTGCTCAAGGCCGTCAGCTGAGTACAGAAGGACTTAACCGCCTACAACGCTGCGCCGAAGAACTAACAGAGCTCCGTCAATACATGAACGAAGACCTCACCACACTTCTATACGAGATAGAACAGAAAATACTGTTAGACATTGAGTTAGCTGTCAAACCAGATACCAGCTCTCACCATGCACGGCGTAACCTCGACGCTTTCTACGAGTCGGCGGCAAACTATATGCTCACCGCACCGCGCCTTTGGGCAAGTCTTCGAGCAACACAAGAACAACCTCACAACTCCGAGAAAGAATCACCATCAACCTCACAAAAAATTTCACTCTATGCTGGGCTCAGTGGCACCAGCATGGTGAGCGGATTTTTAGCATGGTTAGAAGCCGCAGCCCAAGAAGAATCTGGACTAGAGATGATGGTTGATCCTCCTAGCAGAGAAGCCGTACAACTCTTGACAGTCCATGCCTCTAAAGGACTCGAATGGGACCACGTATATATTCCAGGACTATGTGAAGGGGACTTCCCCATCACAAAAGACCAACGCTGGACACAATGCTCCGACTCACTCCCTACTCCGCTACGTGGAGACAACGACTTTATGCCACCGTGGATTAGCGCATGTGAAAATACCAAAGAGCTCAAAGAATCACTAGAGATTTATCAAGAGCAAACTCTCGAACACACCACGACTGAAGAACGTCGCCTCGCCTATGTGGGGGTAACACGCGCTCGCTCACTACTCATGCTGACTCATGCGGTATGGAAAGGCAGTAACAAAACTAAAAATAAGGTATCTACCTTCTGGGAAGAGTTGTACAGACTGACCGAAGGGCACTCTGGTGGGGCAGAAGATTTTGCTTTTGAGGTTCTTTCTACAAGTAGTGTTCCTGAAGAACAAAAAACAAACCCACAATCAGAGAAAATTTTAAGCGCATTATGGCCGTTTGACCCCATCGACGGACCTGTGACATGTAGCTGGGATTCTTTAGAAGAGCTCGAAGAAACTCCCGAACCAAAAATACGAGAACTACACCAACATACAAAACCATCACGCCGCCAACGGGTAGAGCATGCTGCCCAAGAAATAACGAACTCTATAGAAGAACACTCGTCGCTTGAAGCATCTGATAGTGAAAACCCGCTTATCCGCCAATGGGGCGAAGAAAGTAAGCTACTTTTATCGCTTCTGCAACGTCAAGAGGAAGAAGACCCTCTTGGCATCCCTCAACACCTGAACACGTCAACGGTTGTGTCTCTCATTGACGATCCGCAGAAGGTCCTTGACAATACTTTGCGCCCAATACCGCAGCGGCCGACTATCTCAGCGCGCCAAGGAAATCTTTTCCACTCATGGATTGAAAATTATTATGAGAAACCGGCGACCTTAGAATTTGATGAGGAATACGCGGAAGAAGAGAATGACGAAATTATTCATTTTGAGAAGTTCACACAAAACTTCCTTGCAAGCCCTTGGGCGAACACTAAACCGTGGGCTGTAGAGTACCCTTTTGAAACTCCTTTAGCAGGTACTTCTGTCAGGGGTAGAATCGACGCAATTTTTAGGCATGAACAACCTGACGGTAGCGTACGCTGGGAATTAGTAGACTGGAAGACAGGGCGAGTTCCGACTACAAAACAGCTCGCACATCTTAACTATCAGCTTGCTGTATACCGTATTGCTTTCTCTCGACTTCACAATATTAATCTTGAGGACATCGATACAGCATTCTGCTATGTTTCGACAGGAGACATTATCCGCCCAGAAAAACTAGCAACCGAAGATGAGCTAGAAAAAATTATCCGTGAGAAATGGAATAGAACCATCAACTAACGTTCTATCTCTCATAAGAAACTGTGGGGTGCATACCACCGATGGTATGCACCCCACAGCTTGTATCAGAACTTTTATTGCGGTGGTGCAATCTTAAGAAGACGCAACTCGCCAGAGGCAAGAAGCGAATCCTCAAGTTCGCGAAGAAGCTCTAACGCCTGCTGGAACATCTCCTCATCTTCACGCTCTACAGCTCGTAGAAGCCATTGTGCTAACGCAAACTCTGCATAAAGATGGGCTCGTAAAGATAACGCAGAATCTGGAAGCTGCGGCATCTGCTCAATATATACATTGAGAACTTCTTCAGAGAACCGTTGGTCTTCACACCCTAAAAGCCATGAAAAGTCAAGAGCCGGATCACCAACACACACTTCAGACCAGCCGGTTACTGCGGTGACTTTTTTCTGGTCTAACACAAGATTATCTTCGTTCAAATCGCCGTGAATCACACGCGGTCTAAACGACCACATCGCATCATCATTAATTTGTTCACGCCACCGTTGAATGAGCAAAGGCGAAATCTTATTGAGAGCCTCAACTCTATCCAACTCTGCACGACGGCGTTCTCGTATCTGCTCCGCCGAATACACCGGAAGATTTGCGTCCTCAATAATCGTCTCAGGCATCACATGAATAGTGGCAATGAGACGACCTAAAGCGGTCGCTAAGTTTTCGGTATCTTCTTTTGCATGAGAAGAAATCTCTGCCAACTCATCAATATCGTGCGGAGAACCGGGGATATGAGTATAAATGAATGTTTGCATACCGTTAACAAGAACCGACCCGACGATGGTTGGTACAAGAAACGGTAAACGTGCCCTGAGCCCTGCTGAAAAAGATTGTAAGATGACATGCTCAGCTTCAAGACGAACGCTTGCCTCGGGATTCTTCGGCGAACGCACACGCCAGCGCTTACCCGCAGAATCGATAATAATAGCTGAATCAAAGTCTGTCGTATCGTCGGCAGAAGGTAACGCCGCAACAGGATACAAACCTGGTACGCCAGCAGAAACAATAGCAGCAAGTTGAAGGGGAGTAACAGTCACATCACAAGAGTACAAGAGAAATGCCAACACCTCGAACGAACATCGCCAGATACTCTAAAATAGTGACATCTTTTATACGAAAACTCTATAAAACTATCAGCTATGCCACAG
Source organism: Rothia sp. P13129 (assembly GCF_048512865.1). Classification (NCBI taxonomy): domain Bacteria; kingdom Bacillati; phylum Actinomycetota; class Actinomycetes; order Micrococcales; family Micrococcaceae; genus Rothia; species Rothia sp. P13129. The sequence goes on along the minus strand of NZ_JBLXYA010000010.1, from coordinate 36,623 downwards.
CGAAGAATGACAACAGCGCTTCTTCACAGTAGCTACTGTCAAAACACTGAACTACACTGGAACACAGAACCCACCATCCAATAACGATAAAACGCACAGGAGCCCGATGTCTTTTCTCCCCTTTTCTGCAGAATCGACAGCTAGCACCCCTCAACACGTACTATACGGTGCTCCTGATTCCCAAAAAATTCTTGAAAACCTCGATCCCGAACAACGTCGAGTCGGTAGCGAACTTGACGGACCCATGTGCGTATTAGCTGGCGCTGGAACAGGTAAAACCCGAGCCATCACCCACCGTATCGCATATGGTATAGCTATTGGACGGTACGTACCTCAACGCGTTCTTGCGCTGACCTTCACCGCACGAGCCGCTGACGAAATGCGTATTCGTCTCCGTGCATTAGGCGCTGACGGTGTTCAAGCACGAACCTTTCACTCTGCGGCTTTACGACAGCTCCGGTACTTCTGGCCAAGAGCTGTTGGCGGAACCGAACCAACCCTTATCAGCCATAAAGCACCCCTCATTAGCGAAGCTGCACAACGCCTTCGACTTAGCACCGATAAGGCAGCTTTAAGAGATTTCGCCTCAGAAATTGAGTGGGCAAAAGTCAACTTACATACTCCTGATACTCTCAGCACCGTAATAAGAGGACGCTCTCTACCTGCCGGATTAGACGAACAAACAATGGTGCGTCTCTTCCGTGCCTATGAAGAACTCAAAGATGAACGCAACATCATTGACTTTGAAGATGTTCTTCTCCTCACCATTGGAATCCTCGAAGACGACCCATCCATTGCTGCAGAAGTACATAAACAATACCGGCACTTTATCGTCGATGAATATCAGGACGTTTCACCTTTACAACAGCGCTTACTAGATGCTTGGCTGGGAGACAGAGACGACCTCTGCGTTGTGGGCGATGCTTCACAGACCATCTACACTTTTACCGGAGCAACCAGCCGATATCTTCTAGAATTTCGTAACAAATACCCCCATGCAAACATTGTTAAACTGGTACGTGACTACCGTTCAACACCACAAGTAGTTCATCTTGCCAACTCTTTGCTTAAAACTCGACGGGCCCTCCCCGACGCAACGCCTGGGCGGTGGGCAGAACCTCTAGAACTCATCTCACATAAACCACGAGGACCAGAGCCACAATGGTTTGGATACAACGACGACGAAGAAGAAGCACAAGGCATCGCTGAAGATGTTCAAGACCTCATCACCAAAGACGGGATTGCCCCCTCTGAGATTGCGGTGCTTTTCAGAACAAACTCACAATCTGCAACTATTGAACAAGCCTTCAACGATGCGGGGGTACCCTATCAATTACGCGGAGCCGAACAGTTCTTCTCTCGTCCAGAAGTAAAAAATGCCTACGTACAACTACGTTCAGCAGCAAGCTCTGCTGAAAGTGGATCTGTTATGCAGAACGTCTCCGATATTTTGTATTCTCTAGGATATACACCTAAAGCACCCAGCTCTTCGGGTGCTGTACGTCAAAAATGGGAATCACTGGCAGCACTTGTTTCTATGGCTGAACGTATGGAACGTGAACGTCATAAAGCTCAAGAACAGAACCCCGATTTACCTGATTTAACTTTGCAAGAATTTGTTGGACGCCTACACCAACGAATGGAACACCAAGACGCCCCCATCCTCAACGGTGTAACTCTGGCATCCTTACACTCTGCAAAGGGACTGGAATGGGAGGCTGTATTCTTAGCTGGAATGAATGAGGGGCTTATGCCTATTAGCTATGCCCAAGATGCAGACGACATTGATGAAGAACGCCGTCTGTTATACGTGGGTATTACACGTGCTAAAAGCTACTTGACGTTGAGCTGGTCTCGTTCACGAACACCGGGCGGACGAGGAAATAGACGCCGTTCACGGTTCCTAGCGCCGATTGCTCCCGTCCCTGAATAGGGGAGTATTAGAAGAAACATAAAATTTTATACTGTTTGATTATCTAGTACCTCTAAAATCTGTTTAGCAATAGCATTAATAACTGGAACTGCTACAGAATTACCGAATTGCTTGTAAGCTTGTGTATCACTGACAGGAATAATAAATTCTTCTGGGAATCCTTGAAGTCTACTAGCTTCTCGAGGAGTTAATTTACGAGGATTTTTACCATCTTGTTTGATTAATATTTCACTACCGTCTTTATAATATCGAGCAGAGATAGTATTCGTATAAGGGCTATTTTCATCAAATAACGAGCAGCCGAACCCATTGCCGTTTTCCTTGTGTTTAGCTTTTCGCCTTTGGTGCCCTTGCCATAACTTGTCAGATATGGTGTATTTATCTGATACATTATCTTCTAAGATTTTGCCAAGACGTGTTTCAATAAATAAAGGAGTTGGAAATCTAAAATCATTAAAGTTACCAATTTGTTCTTTATCGAACCCTACAATATAAATGCGTTCACGATTTTGTGGAAGGCCAAAATCTTTAGCTTTAAATAGAGTGCTATAAACTCCATAACCTAGATTACATAGAGTGTTCTCTATAGTCTGAAAGGTGCGACCCTTATCATGGCCTTTTAAGTTTTTAACGTTCTCGAGAAGGAAAGCTTTGGGTCGTTTTTCTTTGATAATGCGGGCAACTTCAAAGAATAATGTTCCCCTAGTATCTTCAAATCCAAGTTTTTTTCCTGCTTGGCTAAAAGCCTGACACGGGAAACCTCCTACTAAGATGTCATGGGAAGGAATAGAGTCTCCGGCAATTTTAGTGATATCGCCAAAGGGTGCTTCGCCATAGTTGGCTTTGTAGGTTTTTGCTGCAAATTTATCTATTTCGCTGCTAAAAATAGATTTGGTACGGCCTGTAAGTTGGAATCCTAAACGAGTGCCACCTATCCCCGCAAAAAGGTCAATCATGGTGTAGTCAGCGGCAGGAGGGTTTTGAAAAGGAATTTCTTCTGGGAAGTTGAGTATGTGGTCTAACTCTATACTGGAAGGTTTACACTCACCGTTTTCCCATCGCCTGATTGTCCTGTCTCCGAATTTAGGCAGACCTATAGCGTCTGCCAGTTCTTTTTGTGTCATATTGAGGCGAGACCGCTTACTCTTTATGAGAGCGGAAGGGTCATTATCTAAGTTGTTTTTTTCTAGTAGCATAGATTTCATGGGATAGTTCTCTAGTGGCTCAGTCTGATGATTGGGTGAATATTAGGGCAAAGTGTCCTCTTTCTGACACAATATTATCAAAAAATCTGGATATGTGAAGTGAGAAGTTAAGTGGAATTAGAACTCTATAAAATTTTTGTAAAAACTCAAAGGAAAAAGTATTTTAAAGAAGATATGCCTTATGACTTGGTGTACAGGAATTTTGAAAAATTAGGGTTAACCAATCAGTCTGTAGAATATTTTTTAAAAAATGCTAGTTCTGTAATTGAAAAACTTAGAAGTAACTCTTGGGATGAGTTTCAAGAAAAGGAACAAGAATTTACTTCAAAAATGCTGTCCTCCCTCTACTCTAGAGACGACATTAAAGGTATGGACGCTAGTGAAGCAATTTCTTGGTTTGTAGATAAATTTCCTATGCATATTTATAGTCTTAATCTTTCCAATACACAAAGTCGTAGAAGTAGGGCAGGGAAAGAATTTGAGGCAATTATAGAATTGATTCTAATTGGTGCTGATATTCCAATGGATAGTCAAGGAAATATTGGCAAAAAATTCTTCGAGGATAAAGATCTAGGAAAAATGGTTGATATTGTATCACCTGGTTCTAGCGAATATTCTATTTATAAACGTGATACTGTTTTGATTAGTGCTAAAACAACGTTAAGGGAGCGTTGGCAAGAAGTGCCTGAAGAAATGGGTAGAACGGGTGCTAGAGAAATGTTTTTAGTTACTTTGGACGAATCTATTAGCCAAGAAGTAATAGAGACATTAGATGAGGCTAATATTCAAGTTGTAACTACAAGGTCGGTAAAAGAAACAAACTATAATACTAATAACAATGTAATCACGTTTGAACGCCTTTTAGATATTTTGAAAGAAACCGCTAGTAAATGGGATGACTATAACTATCCACAGGATGTTATAAGGCAAAATAAAATAAATCTTGAGAAACAATTAAAAAGCCATCATAATCATAGTTTCGTGGAAGAATATTATAATCGCCGGATTGAAAAATTCTCAATATAATATAGGGGGGGCAACGTGTATGTTGCCCCCCTATATTATTGGTGAGTTTTGTGCGTAATAAATATAATTCCTATTTCTCACTTACTGCAAGGTGCACCCGAATATGTAATAGATCAGGTCATTCACCATGAGCTATGCCATTTTGTAGAGCCTAATCATAGTCCTGCTTTCCGGATGCTAGAACGCCGTTACCCCCACTATGAGAAGGCAACGGCGTTCTTATCAGGAATAATCTTCGCTACGAGAAATGAATAATCATTTTACCTATGGATAAATCCGCTAATTTTGTGGCTTATCGTCATCTTCAGAGGTATCTTCTGGTTGGTCGTACCCTCCAGAAAGTAGCTTCTCTAAAGCAGCATCAAACTCATCTTCGCTGGCGGTCACTAATGCCGTACGAGATGCGTATGCTTCTGGGTTATCTAGCTCTTCTAAGGTGGGGAGCATCTCTGGTGCTTCCCATAACTGGTCTCGTGCTTCTAAACCGTGTTCTTGGGTGTAGTGACGCCAAAATTGTGCGGCTTCTCTATTCTTCCGCGGGTGTAGTTCAAGACCTAGAAGGGCTGCAAAAATATGTTCTGTTGGCCCACCTACTGCATGGCGACGGTTCATGACCTCAGCTAGCTGAGAAGACATCGGAAGGTTCTTCGTGGCATCTTCTGCGACGACGGTAACCCAACCCTCGACCAGCGCTAAGAGCATTTCTAAACGTTCTAGAGCAAGTTTTTGGTCTTCTGTGTTTTGAGGAGTGAAGATATTGCTTGAGAACGCAATTTGTAAGGCTTCTTGATCCATAATGTCAATCTGCTCTGCTTCTTGTTGCATGCGTTCAATATCAACGTGGATACCGCGGGCATAACGTTTAATCAAAGCGACAATATCTTCGCGAAGCCACTTGGCTGCTTTATACAATCTGGTGAGTGCAACTTCGCGTACAGCAAGATAAATCATGACTTCTTGCGGTGGAATCTCTAACCCATCGCCAAAGTCTTTAATAGCTGACGGCAGTAATGCTGAACGTCCTTCTGCCATGGGCAGACCAACATCTGTTGAGGAGACGACTTCTTGAGCAAGTCTGCCGATGGCTTGTCCAGCTTGGATGCCGAACATCATGCCACCAACACCAGAGAGAATATTCGTTTGCCCGCCGAGAAGATGTTTGATTTCTTCAGGGAGCTGTTCTGACATTGACTGGTTCATTGCTTCAGAAAGGCTGGTGGCAATAGGGCCAGCAATTTCTTGGAAAATATCAAAGGTGTTATTGACGTAGTCAGCTTTAGACCATGATTCTGTGGGGTACCCTGTAGGGCTAAAAGCGGTTGCGGGGTCGACCCATAGTTGAGCAAGCTGAATCGCGTCTGCTACCGCAGACTCCTGAGCCGTTGTGAGCTTTGGATCTTCCCCTTGAGAGACGGCTTGATGAGCGTGACTTTTAGCTAGTTCCCAGTTGACAGGTTCGTCTGTTGAGGCCCCGGCAGACATTGATGTGAGTCCTGAGAAGACTGCCGCAATTTGTGCGGGGTCGATGGGAATCCCCATATTTTTCATCTGTTCAGGGTCAAGGGGCCATTCTGCTGGGTTGCCTTGTGCTCCTGGAAAACCATTTTCTGAGAGTTTTTTGAAGAACTCTTCAAAAGGGTTAGAGCCGTCGTCAGATGGCATTCCCCACGGGTTATTGTTTGAAGTCATCATCATCTCCCAAAAATGAGTTAGTACGGGTTCAATCTCTACTGCATACTACGTTACCTAAGGAATATCGGTGGTGCGATGTTTTTAGGGGGTTAGATATCAAAGCGAGACATAATTCTATGCTAACTCAAAGACAACTGACTCTCTGCTGAGAATCAGTGAATCTTTGCGTCATATCACTGTTGGTAGGAAGAATACGGGTACTCTAGAACAATGCAGTTCCGAGAAAAAATGTTTTCCTTCGCTTCTTTTTCTTCTCATAAGAGGTCACGCCGTGATTCTGTTCAGAGTCTATGTGCGTTCTCCACGATTGGACTTGCTTTCTTGGGGCTATGGGTTCCTGTCAATTTTGTGACGGAAGAGCCTGGCCCCACCTTTAACACTATTGGTTCATATAAAGATCAACAACTTATCAGTATTGAGGGCGAAAAAACATACCCTGTAACGGGTGCTCTAGATATGACAACTGTGTCTGTTGCTGGTGGACCTAACACTGATATTTCTGCAGTACATGTATTATCGACGTGGCTGATGCCAGATACTTTAGTTCTCCCTAGTGACTTGGTCTATCCTCATACGCTCACTCGTGAAGAAGTGACTGAACAAAATACTGTTGATATGGCAAATTCTCAAGAGGTTGCGCAGGCTGCAGCACTCAAATATTTGGGGAAGCCGTTTAAAGAAAAGATGACGGTAGCTCGACTGACTAAAGATAATCCCAATAGTGACCTTATTAAACCTGGTGATGTTCTCATCTCTTTAAATGGTCAGAAGATTGAGCATTATGAGCAGATTGCTGAGATTTTGTCGAGAACAGGTGATAAGACTCTTGATGCTGTTATCGAAAGAGAAGGGAAAGAAGAACATCTTTCTCTTAAACCTAGCTATGACGAAAAAAAGCAAAAATATATTCTGGGGTTATTTCTTGGTGCAACTTATGAATTCCCTTTTAAAGTGAATTATGGGTTAGAAGAAGTTGGCGGGCCTAGCGCCGGCATGATGTTTGCTTTAGGAATTATTGACGAACTAACGGAGAAGAATCTGACCGGTGGAAAACATTTTGCTGGTACCGGAACAATCGACGCTCAAGGTCATGTTGGAGAAATTGGTGGTATCGCACAAAAGATGGTAGGTGCTCGTCAGAGTGGAGCAACAACGTTTATCGCACCCGAAAAAAATTGTGGTGAAGTAATCGGTCATATCCCTGACGGTCTATCTGTTGTTGCTGTATCAACTCTAGATGAAGCAGTACATGCAGTGGAAGGCATCGCGGCGGGAAAACCTGCAGATAGTTTTAGACAATGTACCGATTCATAAGATTTTAGCCTTTGTCGTTAAACAATAGGTGGTGTGCCCTAACAAGAATGTTGGAGCACACCACCTATTGTTTATGTAGAACTCTTCTCAGAGGCATCTAGCGGTTTAGAAGAATCCTCCACCTCGACGGCGTGAAGAACGTTTGGTTCCAAAGATAGAACGTACCAGCTCACGGCCTAGAGTAGAGACGATATTAGTGCCGATACGCATTGCTGCGTCGTTACGTTTTTGGCGTTCACGTTCTTCTGCCCGCGCAATACGCTCAGCTTCTTTGGCCCGTTCTTTTTCAAGCTTTTCTTGTTCTTTAGCTAAACGTTCAGCTTCTTTTTGCTGTTCTGCACTAAGCGTTTGCTCTTCTTGCTTCTGCTGAGTTTCAGTAAGTTTTTCGTATGCAGAATAAGAATCCACGACGGTTGCGTAACGGTCGTTCAATGAGCTTGCCGCAACTACTGAGCTGATAGCTTCGGGGGCAGGAGCCATGAGTGATTCTGGCGCAAAAATCTTAGTCTTTGCAACCGGTGAGGGTGCACCTTTTTCGCTCATGACCGTGACCAAGGCTTCGCCAATTCCTGCACTCGTGAGTGCTTCTTCCATATCGTAGGCAGACTTTGGGAAAGTCCGTGCGGTAGCCGTCAATGCTTTCTGATCATCTGGGGTAAATGCACGTAGAGCATGTTGCACGCGGTTGGCTAACTGACCTAGTACTTCTGCGGGGAGGTCTTTAGGTGTTTGAGTAATGAAGAAGAGACCTACACCCTTGGAACGAATGAGTCGAACCGTTTGAGTAATAGCTTCTTTAAACGCTTTAGAGGCACCATTAAAGAGTAGGTGCGCTTCGTCAAGGAAGAAGACAAGTTTTGGTTTCTCTACATCGCCAACTTCGGGCAACTCTGAGAACAAGTCTGCAAGGAGCCACATTAAGAAAGTGGAGAATAGTTTAGGATTAGCCTGCACATCTGCTAATTCCAAGATGCTGATGACACCGCGCCCGTCTGCTGCGGTGCGTAGGAATTCTTGAGGTTCGAACTCTGGTTCGCCAAAGAACTTTTCCATTCCTTCAGCTTCTAACGTGACTAATTCACGAAGAATGACACCAGCTGTTGCACTGGAGATGCCGCCGATACCAGATAGTTCTGCTTTGCCTTCGGGGGAGGACAGAAACTGAATCACTGCACGAAGGTCAGCAAGGTTATATAGTTCTAGGTTCTTCTGGTCTGCGTAATGGAAAATTAGCTGTAGTGCAGACTCTTGAGTGGAGTTAAGGTCCATAACACGCGAAAGCAGAATCGGGCCAAAGGACTCAACGGTAGCTCGGATAGGGACACCAATACCTTCGCCACCGAGTGTGAAGAATTCTGTGGGGAATGATTTTGCTTCCCATTGTTGGCCCAGAGATGCCGAACGTGCAGCTAACTTTTCACTATTTTCTCCCGGCGCCGCTAAACCAGAGAGGTCACCTTTCATGTCAGCAAGGAATACTGGCACGCCCTGCGCGCTGAGCTGCTCTGCAAGAACCTGTAGAGTCTTAGTCTTTCCAGTACCTGTGGCACCGGCAACGAGACCGTGCCGGTTCATCATAGATAGGGGGAGTGAGACTTTTGCTTCTGGGTCGGGCACGCCGTCGCAGGTTGCTACGCCTAAGGGGATGGTTTTCCCTTCAAAGGAATATCCATTTTTAATTGCTTCAAGCTGTTGTGCATCATTAGACATGGCTTCAGTATAACGGGATTAACCACCATATATAACACATCTATTCAGCGTATTTTCAGGTTAGAGGTAAAACCTGTCATCACGGGATGTTCTCGTACCAAAGGCCCTTGTTATTTGGCACAATAGATACATACCTTTGAGCTTGTCTGCTGATAGCAAGAAAAGCTCCTATGACCGGCGAACTGAATTCGCGACGCAACCATCATCGAGGAAGATGTGAGTACCGGACCTACCTCTCAAAAACCCCGTCCTGCACAACGTAGCAATAGCACACTTGTTATAACAGCAACCATTATTGCTGTTCTCATTGCCCTATTCGTTGCAGGCACCCAAATCTATACGGACGTACTGTGGTATAACCAGCTTGGTTATCTTGGAGTGTTCATCACCGAAAACGTTTATAAGATAGCTATTTTCGGTGTAGCTGCCCTTATCGCAGGAGTTTGCTTGTGGGCAAGCATGTTTTATGCTTTCTCGCACGGTGAACCACCTAAAATGCCGCGTCCTCAAAGACCACGCCCCACAACAGAAAACTCTGGAAACAACCCAGACCCCTTCGCTGAGATCCAAGATTTGTGGGAACAAAGCATGGGACGTTATCGTGACTCCGTTGAGCGTCTACGAAAACTGATTCTCATTGTTGTTCCCCTCGTTGGAGCTATCATCGTTGGTAGCGGAATGAGTGCACAATGGGACACCATCGCACTGTTCTTTAACGGGGTTGGATTCTCTCAAGAAGACCCAGAATTTGGTAAAGACCTCGGTTTCTTTGTCTTTTCTCTTCCTTTTTGGAAATTACTCGTCGACTTCTTGAGCACTATCGTGATTTTCTCTGCCATTGCTGGAGGAGCCGTACACTACTTCTACGGTGGTATTAAAGTTCTCGATAAAGGTATCGAAACAACCAAAGCTTTCCGCATTCAAGCTGCCGTTATCGCCTGCTTGTATCTTCTGTTACGCGGGGCAAAAATCTGGTTAGAACGTTATATCTCAACCCAAACCACTAGCGGAAAATGGGTGGGTGCGATGTTCACTGACGTCAATGCCATTATCCCTGTGAAAGGCATCCTCGCGATTGCAACGTTGCTTGTTGCGGTACTTTTTGCCATTACTGTTGTTACTCAACGTTGGCGTATTCCTCTTGTAGGAACCGCCGTTTTGGTGATTGCTTCGTTACTTGCAGGCAACTTATATCCCACCATTATTCAGCGTTTTCAGGTGCGCCCTAACGAACAAGCATCTGAAACTCCTTATATCCAGCGCAATATTGATGCAACACGGGCTGCATACGGTTTAGACAACATCAAAGTTGAAAGCTATGACGCAACCACTGCAACAAATGCTGGTGCACTTACAGGGGAATCTGCAACAGTTTCTAATATCCGCCTTCTGGATCCTAACGTTGTTTCTAGTGCTTTTGCTCAGTTGCAGCAGTTCCGCCCGTACTATCGTTTTGAGCCAACGCTTTCTGTCGATCGATATACGATTGATGGAAAAGTGCAAGACACTGTACTTGCTGCACGTGAGCTGAATCCTCGTCAAACTGAAGGTTCTTCGTGGATTAACCGTCACGTGGTGTATACCCACGGGTATGGGGTAATCGCTGCATACGGTAACCAAGTAGAAGCTGATGGAAAGCCCAAATTTATGCAGGGCGGTATCCAAGCTCAAGGTGAAATTAGCGATACTTATGAGCCACGTATCTACTTTGGTATGAGCTCTCCTGAATATTCCATCGTTGGCGGTTCTCAAAATGATGAGCCTTTGGAACTAGACCGCCCACAAAGTTCAGATGATTCTGGAAACGCAGACGCTAAATACACTTTTAGTGGTAATGGTGGACCTAATATCGGTAACTTCTTTAACCGTTTGTCCTATGCGATTAAACATCAGTCCTCCGATATTTTGCTCTCGGACGCTATCCGCCCTGAGTCTCAGATTCTCTATGACCGTAAACCAACTGAACGTGTTAAAAAGGTTGCACCGTATCTGACGGTGGATGGAAACCCTTATCCTGTGATTGTTAACAATCAGGTGCTATGGGTTATTGACGCATATACGACAAGCGACCAGTACCCGTATTCTCAGGCAGAAGAGCTGCAACGAGCCACCACTGACTCTGAGACAGAATCTGGTGCTACTGCAGCTTTGCCTCAGAAGAAAGTGAATTACATCCGTAACTCCGTAAAAGCTACAGTCAATGCCTACGATGGTTCTGTTACCTTATATGCGTGGGATGACCAAGACCCAGTGCTTAAAGCATGGCAGGGAGTGTTCCCTCAGACGGTCAAACCTTATAGCGAGATGAGTGCAGACCTCATGGCTCATATGCGTTACCCTCAGGACCTGTTTAAGGTTCAGCGTGAAATTCTCAATAAATATCACGTGACGAATGCTGGTAGCTTCTACGCTGAAGACGATGTGTGGTCTATTCCTAACGACCCAACAGTTAAAGCTGCTCGTCCATTGCCTCCGTACTATCTGTCTTTGCAGATGCCTGGTGAAAAGGATGCTTCTTTCTCTCTTACCAGTAGCTTCATCCCTCAGCAGTCGGACTCTAACACCCGTAACGTGATGTATGGGTTCCTTGCTGCCAACGGTGATGCCGGAACTGGTAAGGATGGTGTGAAGAGTGAAGAATACGGCAAACTCACTCTTCTGGAGTTACCTCGTTCTTCTGTTGTTCCTGGCCCTGGTCAGGCGCAGAACGTGTTCAACTCTGATACTGAAGTATCAACTGAGCTGAATCTGCTACGGCAGGGTGCTTCATCCGTTATTAACGGCAACTTGCTGACTCTACCTGTGGGTGACGGTATCTTATATGTTCAGCCAGTTTATGTGGAGTCTTCTGGGGATGCGGCGTATCCGACGTTGCGTCGTGTGTTGGTAGGTTTCGGCGAGAAGGTAGGATTTGCTCCTACTCTCGATGAAGCGTTGAATGAACTCTTTGACGGATCTTCTGGTGCCCAGACTGCTGCAGACGCTGGTGTTGATCCTTCGAAGGTTGACTCTGACACAGCAGAGGGAAGCTCATCCGGCGAGTCAAAAACTTTAGCGGATGCTCTTCAACGTGCAAATCAGGCACTTAAAGATTCTGATGCTGCACGACAGAAAGGTGATTGGTCTGCATATGGTGAAGCTCAGAAGAAGCTTGACCAAGCAATTAAAGACGCGTTGAAAGCTGATGGGGTAGAAGTGGAGCAATCTGCTGATAAGCCCACTGATAGCTAACAGGCGTTTTGAAAACAGCGTTGAATCGTTCTATAAGGTTGTGACGTTGTTTTGCTCAGGGGTTGGTTGTTGTTCTTGAACGAGAGTTAACAACCAACCCCTGAGTGTATCCTCTCTCACAAAAAGCATTTTAGGTTTGCGTTCAATCGACAAGGTGTGTATAGTTATATAAGTCGCCGCGGGGTGGAGCAGTTCGGTAGCTCGCCGGGCTCATAACCCGGAGGTCGCAGGTTCAAATCCTGTCCCCGCAACCACGTGATAAGTAGCCCCAGTTGGTATGAATCTGATTGGGGCACTTTTCTTTTCCCCTTCATTGTTAATCATCGCAGTGGAGGGGATTTTTGCGTTAATGATATTTTCCCCAAGTAATTCTCCTAACGTAATTCCTAGCATTCCCGCTGTAACAATTAGATCTTCTAAGGAAAATAGTGTTTTCCCTCGAAGTTTTTCGGAGATTGAAACTGAGCTTAAGCCTAGTGTTTGGGCTAGATCTTTCTGCTTTATGCCAGCTCTTGTAATCCATACTTTGATTTCTCTGCCGACTACAGCCAGCATACTTAAGTAATTTTTTCATTGTTCATCATGGTTGCATGATTAGCAAGTTTTACTTTCTTAATCAACGATAGAGAAGAAAGAATTTAAGCTGAACCAAATTTTTACTTGAAAAGTTCGGTTTAACCGTTTGATGATTTGCTTTGTTATTTGCCTGTCAAGCTTTTTATGTGCTTACGTGAGTTCTCTGTAAATTCAACACTCCAACTCATAGACCTAATTCAGCTTTGATGCTATCAAGGGAGTATGTTTTAGCTTTTCCAGAACGTGTTTGCTCCGCGTCTTGGCGAAGCCCATAGGCGTGCTCAAGTTCTCCGAGGTGCTCTTCGAGTAGGGAATTGATGTAGAAGGAAACGGTTCGGTTAGTTTCTTTGGATAGGCTTGCTAAGCGTTCTTGAATGTCTGGGTCAGCCTGGAAGGTTATTACTTTTTTGGAAGGTACTTGTGTGCGCATAAGAGCAGTGTATTACACTGCATACAATACGTTTTCTTTCTTATAGCCAACAATAGGCAGGTTTGTATATCCAAAATTTTCATAGAATGTTAGGAATGTTTTGGTATGTCGTCGAGACCCCCACTAATTCCTGCTAGTTCGCTGATTTCTATGCTCTCTATCTTCCGTCAGCTTCTCGTTAAAGCCGGAAAATTAGAGTGTTCAGCTATAGAAGTAGAAAAAGTAAGCGAAGATGCTTTTTCTCGGTGGATTGAAAAATACAGCGGTGAGTATTCTCGAAAAGAGATCGCTGATTTTATTGAGATGGATGCTGCTAATCTCTCCCGCCAGATCAATAATCAGACGCTGAGCTTTGATAGGTGCTTAGCGGTTGCTGAATTCTTAGGTGCAGATGCTCGAATTCCCCTTATCTGCTGTGGGCATTTAGGGTTAGAAGATTTTTCCGATGGGCTAAGTCAAATGCTTGCAAAGGCTTCTTTGGGCGCTCTTGTTGACGTTGTGATGACAGGTCAGAAGTTTCTCATGAGTGAGATAAACGAGCTTGGGAATAAATAAAGCCATCTATCACCTCCTTGTGGGAAGTAACAGACGGCTTTACATCATCAGCGTCAATAGCTTTAAGCAACAGGCGACTCTACTCTAAGGTAGAGCCACCTGCTGTTTTAGGCCATCTTAGGTTCGTACTTCTTGACATCCAAGAACAGACGAACTTCTCCAAAAACTGCTAATAGCATCAAAGCAGTACCGATGAGTGGGTTTTGGTAAAGAACGAAAATGTTATTCAACTCAATATCTTTTGTAAAGAGGAAATATCCAAAGCAAAATACTGAGATGAAGCCAAAGAAGTTGTATGTGAACGACCGGCCAGATTTTGTTTTTAGTTTTTTATCTAAGTTGTACATATACGTAACCGTAGTCCTATGGTGTGCATGCAATAAGAGTGGTTGAGGTTAGGGTATCCCTGTGAGTGAATGCTGCATCAGGCATGATTTCTCCGATGGGTAATTAGGTGGCTTTTCACTAGCGAAAGTTACTTATATGGTAACAGTCACTAATGTATGCGCTAGTGAAGGGGGTGTCAATGATTTTTAGAGTAAAAATTATTTAAAATAGTGATTACGTCATAATCTGCAAAAATGTAGATTAACGCCTTTTGTGTGCGTAATGTAGACAAGTTCTAAATTGTTTAAAATCATGTTTAAAACAGTGGTTACCTACCTGTATCTATAGGTGACCAAGTGTTCTAACTAGGGCTAGAAAACTTTTTCTTATCCCTCGATAAGGGCTCAGGAACATCTGCTTGGTACCATTTCGCCGAGCTTTCTCTCTTTCAAGCCTTGCCTCTGCCGTTAACTAAAACGTTGGGAGCAAGGGATATTTGTGTAAGCTGCCTCAAGAAGGGCAGGACTACTTAGGCGAAGCTGTTTATTGGCTTCTATGCCTTGATAAATAATGGGAGATTTTTTCGCTGGCAAAAATTGCTGCAGTAAGGGTGCAACTACTTGGACTGTGCTCTGTTGTGACACTGCATAAATAGTGTTTATGAGGTTACGTCTTTTATGCTCTTGTTCTCGCTATGAATTGCTTTCTCTGGCAGGCTGTTTTCCTGCAAATATTAGGTGACTAGAGAAAAATTAATAACTGAATCACGAATAAATATGGTGCGCAGATGAAATAATAAAAATAGGCAGAACACACAAATACATTGTTACTTTCAGTCCCAAGCGTGGGTCAATATATACAGTTAGAGGGCGTTACCTACCTGTAGTAGGTAACGCCCTCAACTATAGGTGCGGTGAGGTGATGACATTATTGATCGTATCGAGGTTTCTGCCACTCAGGTTTTTCTTGCTGAGCATAGCGATAATACTCGGTGTACGTTAGCTCGCTAGCTGCATCTTCGTCAATAACAATGGTGACCTCAGGGTGCATTTGAAGAATCGAAGCAGGACAGTACGTTCCAATAGGTCCTTCCACCATCTGTGCGATGGCGCGGGCCTTACTCTTTCCTTGAGCTACGAGGACAATTTTTTGAGATTCCATGATGGTGCCAATACCTTGTGTGAGACAGTGGATAGGAACCTGCTTAATATCATCATCGAAGAAACGTGCGTTATCTTCTCGGGTACGAGGAGCTAAGGTCTTAATGCGTGTACGAGAGACAAGAGAAGAACCTGGCTCGTTGAATCCAATATGCCCGTTGGCGCCAATGCCTAGAAGTTGAACATCGACACCGCCAGCATCTTTAATGCGTTGTTCGTATGCTGCGCACTCTACTTGGACATCCTGAGCTTGGCCGTTAAGAACGTGCACGTTCTGAGCTTGAAGACCAATTTTTTCAACAATTTCACGGTTGATGACAGCGCGGTATGACTCTGGGTGCCCTTCGGGAATTTCAACGTATTCGTCCAACGCAAAAGCCTTGACTGCGCTTACGTCAAGCCCGTCGCGCACCAGCTCTGCTAAGTGTTCATAGGTTTTGATGGGGGAAGAACCTGTAGCGACACCCCATACAGCTTGTGGGTTGTGGCGTACAGCGTCTGCCATGATTTCTGCGCTGTATGTACCAACTTCTTGTGCTGTAGAGAGAATGATGATTTCCATAAGTACAGCATAAACCACAAATCATTATTTGTATGAACCAATAAAATCTTTTTCTCGTATAAACTAGAAAATATGCGAACCAAAACGACCAATAAGCAGACCAATTCCCGTCGGCAGGGCGCTAATTCCCTACCCGCAGAACCTAAATATCGTTCGCTAGCTCGAATTATTGAAGAACGTTACGTTCTCGAAGGTAAACCACACGACACGCTACCAACAGAACGAGAGCTACAAAATATTTTTAACGTCTCACGAGACACTATCCGAAGAGCGCTCTACTCACTATCCGTCCGTGGACTCATCTACAACATTCAAGGCTCTGGCACATACATCGCAGAATGCCAAAGGATCACTAAAAAACCACACCTCACCTCCTTTACCGAAGACATGACAGCTCGAGGACACCTGCCTGCTTCAACCACCGAAAGCTGTAGCATTGTGCCAGCATCGGCAACCGTTGCCCGTAACCTCAACATCTCTGCAGGAGAAGACGTATACGAAATCATCCGTCTCCGAACCGCCGACGGAGTGCCTATGGCCTATGAAAGAGCCTATTTTCTCGTTGAAGCCTTCGCCGGACAACAACCCCAAGTTCATGCATCCCTCGATGAACAACTACAACGTACCGGCTACCGTATTGTGAGCGCCCACCAAAGGATTAGCGCAACCAACCTCAACGCAGAAGAAGCACTTGCACTCGAACAACCCTTTGGGATTGCTACGCTCAAGGTAGAACGTATCGGATATACCGAACGAGGTATCGCCGTGGAATCAACACAAACGCTCTACCGCGCAGACCGCTATGATTACGAAATGCGAATTATCCGAGACGACGCTTAAGGACACACCATGAAAACACTGATTCACTCAACCCGTATTTTCTCCCCACAAGACCAAAAACTTTTCACAGGATGGGCCATTATTGAAAACGGAAAAATCACCTCCCAAGGTGTAGGAGAACAACCTCAGCTAAAAGAAGAACACGAAATACTCGATGGTACCGGAAACATCCTAACTCGCGGATACACCGATATTCATTGCCACGGTGGCGGGGGAGTAGCCTTCGAAGACCCCGAAGAATGCCATACCGCATTAAAAACGCATCGAGAACAAGGCACACTACGTGTTATCGCCTCGTTGGTAACGAACCAAGTTCCTGACATGTGCGATACCGTTGCCGCACTAGCCCAACGCTGCCAAGAATATGCTCAACCAACACAAGAGCATGCAGCACTTGTCGGAATTCACCTTGAAGGCCCCTTCCTCTCACCCCTACACAAGGGTGCGCACCGTGAAGACTACCTCACCGCACCAACACCAGAACTTGCAGAACAACTGATTGAAGCTGGCCAAGGCTACATTAAACAAGTCACTTTAGCTCCTGAAACTGACCGCGATTTAGCTGCCACAAAAACTTTTGTGCAACATGGTGTTCGCGTTGCTGTTGGACATACGGACGCTAACTATGAACAAGCCAAAGCTGCTTTTGAAGCAGGCGCTACACTGCTCACACACACTTTTAACGCAATGAGCCCTTTGCACCATCGTGCACCAGGCCCCATAGCCGCCGCTTTAGACACCCCAGGGGTAACCTGCGAAGTCATCGTTGACGGTACTCACGTGTATGCGCCAATGGTCAGAATGCTATTTGCTCAAGCTCCTGAACGTATAGCACTGATTACCGACGCTATGGCAGCGGCTGGTTGCTGCGACGGAAACTATAAACTAGGTAGCCTTGACGTTACCGTTAAAGACTCCGTAGCACGGTTAGATTCTAATGGTGCTATTGCAGGGAGCACACTTACCCTAGGAAGAGCAACTCGTACCGCGTATTCCTTTGGGATTCCTCTAGAACAAATACTCTCTTCAGCAACCACAATACCTGCTCAAGCCTTAGGCATATCTGATGAAACTGGCTTGTTGCTATTGGATGAAGAACTGAATCTCGTACGTTCTTTCATCTAAGAGCCTCGATATCGTTAAAGAACTTGCACGAGCACACTAAAAACATGAAACAATATACGAGGAATACACAGATGAGGAAACCCTAGGGACGTTCATGAAACCGCTTGTAATAGGAATTGCCGGAGGAACCGGCTCAGGAAAAACTACGCTGACGAACGCTCTCGTAGACTCCTTCGAAGGTCAAGTCGCCGTAATATACCACGATAACTACTACAAACGTCACGACGAGCTCAGCTACGAAGAACGCTGCCAACTCAACTATGATGCCCCCGAAGCCTTCGATAACGATCTTCTTATTGAACACCTTGATGAACTACTCAACGGGCAAGACATCGAAACTCCAGTATACGATTACACGGTACATAATCGTTCGGACCAGACGATGTCTGTCAATACCCGACCTATTATCATCATTGAAGGTATTCTGATTTTCGCTGAAGAACGTATCTGCTCACGTTGCGATATTAAGATTTTTGTTGATACTGATGCAGATGTTCGTATTCTTCGTCGTATGCGTCGAGACGTTCTTGAACGTCAAAGAACTATCGAATCGGTAGAACAACAATATCTCACCACAGTAAAGCCTATGCACGAGCTCTACGTGGAGCCTTCAAAACGACAAGCTGACATTATCGTCCCAGAAGGCGGCAGCAACCTCGTCGCTTTAGAAATGCTCATTCATCGGGTGCAGAACCAACTAGCTATTTCCCAACCATAAAACGTTCTCCACAGAATAATGCTGGGGTGCGAAGAAAACTTTTCGGTTTTCTCCGCACCCCAACATTATCTGAACGATACGATAATTTAAGAATTCTTGTTCTTAAGAGCTGCCAGACGTGCCTCTAACTCACTTTGTTTGCCGAGTTCTTCTAACTCATTAAACTGGGCATCAACAGAAGAAGCTGCCAATTCCTGTGCACCACGAACACGCGCTTCTTCACGGCGGACTTTCTCTTCAAAACGTGAAAGTTCTGACTGAGGATTCATAATGTCAAAGGACTTTAGCGAATCATGAACCTGAGCCTGAGCTGCCGCATTCTTTTGACGAGCAACAAGCTCATCACGCTTCGCAGAAAGCTCACGTAGCTTCTCTTGCATCTTTGCTAGACCGTCTTTGAGCTGTGCTACCGCTTGAGTCTGAGACTCAATCTGCGGTTTAGCAACGGCCATCTCTTGCTCAAGGCTCATCTGACGGCCAAGAGCGACTTTTGCAAGATTATCGAACTTATCTGCATTAGCAGTATCCCCAGAAGCACGGAACTGGTCTGCTGTACGTGAAGCAGAGAGCGCCTTATCTCCCCATTCTTGCGCTTCACGCTCATCAGAAGCATAGTCTTCTTCAAGGAGGCGAAGATTACCAATGGTCTGCGCTACTGCTTGTTCTGCTTCGGTGATATTAGCGGAATAGTCACGCACCATCTGATCAAGCATTTTTTGGGGATCTTCTGCAGCATCTAGCAAAGCATTAATATTTGCTTTTGCTAACTGTGCGATACGGCTAAAAATAGATTGTTTTACCATTGGGTCACTTCCTCAAAAGTTTCCTAGTATTATCGAGCCTCCACAAGGAGACAATAACTATATTGTGTCAGTGTTTCTTCATAAGATACCGAGAAAACACCTAAAAATCATAGGGTTTATCAAAAATTAACTTTAGAAATTTCCGCCAGTACCAGGTCCATCGAAACCACCAAAGCCACCATCAAAACCATTATCAAAACCTCCACCAAAACTCGTATTACCAGAAGAAGAACCTCCACCGTTGAGCAATGTTCCTAAGAGGATTCCTCCCAACATTGCAGAAGGATAATCCCCATGCTGTTGCTGCCCGAAACCTTGAACATCCTGCGAGGAACGGTCTTTTGCCTCTGTTGCTAAACGAATTGCCTGCTGCGCATGTTCTAGTGCGCTAACAGGGTCTTGATGCTGTAACTGTTGAGCCTGCTGAAGATAACGTTGTGCCTCTTGTAAGGCAGTGCGCGCCGGCGTTTTGACACCACCGCGACGTGCTCGTACAAATTCAGAAGCACTATGAACCTGCGTCTGGGCAGAGAAGAGAGTATGTTTGAGACTCTCACGGGCACGTTGCGTCTGCTCCTGAAATTCTCTAATCTCTTTGAGAGAATCATCAAGATGAGTACGTGCATTCTCTAAACGACTCAACATTGCTAAAGGATCAATCTGTTGGTTCTGAAGATGCGCACGAATCTGCTGAACAACACTTTGAAGACCATCCGCTGCGCTCGCCATGTGTGCACGGTCTTGGTGCTGAGCAAAACTTTGTGCTTCGGCAATATCTCGTTCTGCTAGAAGTAGTGCGTCTTCGACAGAGCGCTGCGCTTGTCTTAACTGTTCGGGCGATGCCATGACTGACTCAAGCAATTTTTGTGCTTGAGAGAATGCTTCTTGGGTAGCATGGATGTCTGCTGAAGCTTGATCGTATTGTTGCTCGGAGACTTTCTCCTCAGCAATTTTTAGGCTACGACGACCGAACTCTAAACGCTCTACAGCTTGTTGATAGTTATCGGTTACCTGCTCTAAAGCAGATGCTGTGTAATGGTTCTGTAGCTGCTCTATCACTGCTAGCGCCTTGGGTTCTTGGGTGCTAAGACTTTGAGAAGACTTCTGCAACGTGGCAATGAGTTCTGGAGCGTTACGAGCGATTTGTCGTAGCTGGCTAATGCTACGTAATTCTTGATGGAGCTGAGTAATAATGTCTTGGCAACGAGAAATAATATCTTCAAGCCACTGACGTTGGTCTTCTTCGGTGTCGGGAATATCGTCGTCAAGCTGCCGTTGTAATTGGAAAGCTTTTTGAAGACTATCTTTTGCGGTAGAGATTCTTTCGACGAAGCTGTGAACCGTAGAATCCCCATATTGCATGCGCGCAAACTCGAGTTCTTGTTCTGCCTCAGCTATAGAGTTATCGGCCTGTAAGAGAAGAGAATCGGCGTTGGCACGTAATTGCGGTAGCGGGGTAGAAGGGGTACGTCTTTCATGTGAGGAGGCTGGGACTCTGCGTAATTTTCGAGAGTTCTTTCGAGAAGCATAGTATGCGGCACCGCCGACTCCTAATACCGCCAGACCACCGAGCATACCGAAGGTTCCTAGTGAACTGTCTGAACCTTCTCTGGCCTGTTCGATGGCTGTCATTGCTGCAATAGCAGCCTGCTGATAGTCAGATTTTTTGAGGTAAGGAAATACCTTATTCTGGTAGATATCTTGAAGTTGCTCTTCGGAGAGAACCTGTGAACTACCTGCTTGGAAATAGGCTTGACGTGAATCGGTGGCGACCGCTAAAACAACGTCATTAGCTCCCATGTTATTGAGCTGTGCTAGTTCCTTGACCCATGCTTGAGCTTGGTGTGGGTGTTCAAAATTCTTGACTAAAACAAGATAAAAATTCATATTCTCTTTTTGAGAGAATTGTTCAATCTCTTCGGAGAGCCCCTGATGCTGAGATACAAGGTGAGCTTCATCAATGATTCGAGTACCGGCGGGGATTTTCATGGGTTCTTCTGCGAATGCAGGTACCTGAACACATGCCAGAAATACCACGGAACTTGTGAGAAGTGTCCTGAGAAAAGTGCGATTTTTTGCCATGTCTTCCTCTGTGCCCCTTATCTGACGGTGATGAAGAATCTTATGCTCATTCTAAAACGTTATTTTTTCTTTGGTAGAGCAGTGGAAGACAATTCGTCTTGAGCGTAGAAAAAATAACACCAAGAAAACTTGCAAGAACCTCCCAGAAAATAACCAGAGTAAGTTCAATAAAACTCCAGATAAATGATAGATAGTAAAGATACGTAAAAAATAGTAGATATTTGAACAGGTATACACTGAGGATATCGACACAGGCCTTTAAAACAAGAAAGAAGAATAACAATATGTCACAAGAACCTTGGAACCAACAGCACAATTCAAACACTGCCGGATACCAGCAAAACCCTTATGCCCCTACCTCGCAGAATCAACAACCCTATAACACTTCCGAAAACCAACACGGCTACACTGGCGCATACCACACCGAATCACCCTACTACACCTCATATAACACCCCCTACTTTGAAGAACACCCCAAAGCATCTAAAAAATATGCAGGTGGCGTACTCCTCGGCGCTGCACTCATCGCCTCACTCATCGGCGGAGGAGTCGGAGCAGGTGTTGTTGCTCTCTCACAAAACACCTCATCAACTATCACCACCACCAATGCCGGAACAACCATCGTTAATAACAAAGACTCCGTCAACGCCATTACCGCTGCTGCAGAAAAAGCAATGCCGTCAGTTGTGACCATTGGTGTTGTTGCACCAGGAGCTACAGGCTCTGGGTCTGGAATCATCCTTGACGGAGAAGGCCATATCCTCACCAACACACACGTTGTAACTCTTGATGGAAAAGTCAATAACCCAGCAGTTGAAGTCCAACTTTCAAACGGACACACTGTTAGCGCAACCATCGTCGGAACAGACCCCACCAGCGATCTTGCCGTCATCAAAATAGACCCCAGCGGACTAACCCTCACACCAGCAACCCTAGGAAACTCCCAAAAGCTTAACGTCGGAGAAACAACCATCGCAATTGGTGCACCGCTAGGGCTACAAAACACCGTGACTGACGGAATCATTTCAACCCTATCCCGAACTATTCAAGTAGCATCCTCAGAAGCACCCGAAGAAACACCTCAAGAAGAACACCAGCGACCCAACCTCGGAAACCAAAACCTTCCCTTCCAATTCCAAATCCCCGGACAAGATATTGACGGAGTATCAGCGCCAAAGAAAACTATTTCTTTGAACGTCCTCCAAACAGATGCCGCTATTAACCCCGGAAACTCTGGCGGTGCACTCGTCAATACTCAAGGCGAAGTAATCGGTATCAACGTCGCCATCGCCTCAGCACAATCAGGCCCATCCTCAGCAAGCTCGGGAGGAAACATCGGCGTTGGATTCTCCATTCCCATCAACTATGCCCACCGTATTGCCCAAGAAATTATCAAAGACGGCGTAGCAACTCACGGATTCCTTGGCGCTAACGTCTCTACCTCACCAGCCGATAACGACCAAAGTGAAATGTTCGGCGACGGTGCTCGTATCGAGGCAGTTGTCCCCGACAGCGCAGCAGCAAAAGCCGGATTGCAAAAAGGTGACGTTATCACCATGTTTAACGGGCATCGTATTACCGACTCTACAGAACTGACAGCTAGCGTCAGAGAAGCAGCAGCCGGACAAACCGTCAAAGCAACCATTTTGCGTAACGGCTCATCTGAAGAAAAAGAAATCACTCTCGGCAACGCCGCAGACGCCCAGAAAAAATAACACCAACACCTCAACAAAAGCTATAAAAATAGAGGGGGTAGCAGTCTAACCTGCTACCCCCTCTCATAAAATCCCATTGATATGAGACGAAAACACTCCTTAAAGCAGTGCCCCTGAGAAATCATTCTGACGCCACGCCTCATACACCGCAATAGACGCAGAATTTGCAAGATTTAGCGAACGACGTCCTTCTAACATCGGAATACGAACCCTCTCCGTGACTTGCGGGGCGTTCTGAACATGCTCGGGAAGACCAACAGATTCAGGGCCAAATAAAAGAACATCGCCGGGACGATACGATACCTGCGCAAAATTCTTCTGCGCCGTCGTCGTAAAAGCAAAAACACGTTCAGGCTTAAGCTCTTCCCACGCTTGCTCAATATTTTGATGTACTTGAACAACCGCAAGATCATGATAATCCAAACCAGCACGACGCAAATGCGCATCATCAAAGTTAAACCCTAAAGGCTCCACAAGATGTAACTTTGCCCCCGTAATAGCCGCTAAACGAATAACATTTCCAGTGTTACCCGGAATCTCAGGAGTATAGAAAAGAATATTAAACACACCTCTAGTGTATGCCTTCCCTCATCGCCTTTGTCATCATCAGCCTTGACCCGCCACAGAGAAGGTGAAACATCTCATGTGCTCGTCTAGGATGATAAGCGTAAAATAGTGGAGGCCAAGTACCGCTAGATAAACCAAAGGACCTGTTCTCATGAAACGTACATACCTTGATCATGCGGCAACCACACAACCACTAGCATCCGTAATTGACGAAGTAACAGAACACCTAAAATACAGCGGAAACGCTTCAGCCTTACACTCCGCAGGACGCAGAGCACGTGCGGTTGTAGAACAAGCCCGCGAACGTATCGCCCAAGCTGTAGGCTGCGATAGTGCAGAAGTAATCTTTACCGCAGGCGGAACCGAAGCCGACAACCTCGCCATTAAAGGTATCTACCGTAAAAGAACTCACATAAACCCCCAATGCCGGCGTATCCTCATCAGCTCCATAGAACATCATGCGGTCAGCGAATCAGCAGAATGGCTCGAAGCGCATGAACAAGCGCAACTATGCTGGATACCCGTAGACTCACACGGCCTTATCGACATGAAAGCACTCAAAGCACTCATCGAAGAAGACCCCGAAAATACGGCTCTTATCACCGTCATGTGGGCGAACAACGAAGTTGGTACCATACAACCAATCCGCGAAATTGCAGAACTCAGTGCCACCTACAATATTCCGTTTCACACCGACGCAGTACAAGCCTTCGGCGCTATCCCCATCAACTTCCGCCAAACAGGGGCAAACAGCATGGCAATATCTGGACATAAAATGGGCGCACCTCAAGGTATTGGCGCACTGATTGCTACCCGAACTACCGCCCTAACGCCAGTCCTCCACGGTGGGGGACAAGAACGAGCCGTCCGCTCAGGAACACTAGATACCGCAAGCATTGCCGGATTTGGTGTAGCGGCTCAAGAAGTCACCCAACACCTCGCTGAAGAAATGGTGCGCCTTGGGACACTCCGGAACACTCTCATTGAACGTATCCGCCACGAGATACCCAACGCAACACTACGCGGGGCAGAACCCGAATCAATTGAAGAACTGGAACAAGAAGGCGCCACCCGCCGGCTACCACATAACGTACATTTCACCTTTGACGGCTGCGAAGGAGATTCTTTGCTCTTTCTCCTCGATATGGCCGGTATAGAATCTTCTACTGGCTCTGCCTGCAATGCCGGAGTTCCACGCCCTTCCCACGTGCTACTTGCCATGGGAGTTGATGAAGAACACGCACGTGGCGCACAACGTTTTACCCTCGGACATACCAGCACCAGCGAAGACATTGACGCCCTCATGGAAGCGTTGCCCGGAGCTTATGAACAAGCCCATAAAGCTGGTTTAGCGGCGCACGTACCGAATGAACACATCTGGCATTAGCAATTTGGTAAGTTGAAGACTGTCTTATACGTTCAGAGCATTCACACACAGCAATACGAAGGAAAAATATCTTTATGAAAATCTTGGCTGCAATGAGCGGTGGTGTTGACTCTGCCGTTGCCGCTGCACGCGCGGTAGAAGCCGGACACGACGTTGTTGGCGTCCACCTCGCACTATCACGCATGCCCGGAACCCTTAGAACCGGAAGCCGCGGATGCTGCACTATCGAAGACTCCATGGACGCACGTAGAGTCTGCGACCAGCTAGGCATCCCCTTCTACGTATGGGACTTCTCTGAACGATTCAAAGAAGACGTCGTTGACGATTTCATCTCCGAATACGAGGCCGGACGCACACCTAACCCTTGCATGCGTTGCAACGAAAAAATCAAATTCGCTGCACTCCTTGAAAAAGCGGTAGCGTTAGGCTTTGATGCCGTTGTGACTGGGCACTATGCAAAAGTCATTAGCGACGAAAACGGAAACCGCGAACTGCACCGTGCCGCAACCTGGGCAAAAGACCAATCCTATGTTTTGGGCGTACTTACTCATGAACAGCTCAAACACGCATGGTTCCCCCTCGCAGACACACCGTCTAAAGATGAAGTTCGTGCAGAAGCTGCACGACGAGGATTCTCCGTCGCTAAAAAACCAGATTCTTACGATATCTGCTTCATTCCTGAAGGTGATACTCGCGCATGGCTTGAAGACCATATCCAGATGAGCGAAGGCAACATCAAAGATACTCAAGGGAACGTTTTAGGCCAGCACCCTGGAGCTCAAGCCTATACTGTAGGGCAACGTAAAGGACTTGCTATCGGACGTCCAGCACCCGACGGAAAACCTCGTTTCGTACTAGAAATTCGCCCCAAAACCAATGAAGTCATCGTCGGTTCGAAAGACTTACTCGCTATCGATCGTATCCGTGGTATTAGAACTACTTGGGCAGGGCTACCCATTGATTGCGTACAAGAATTTCTTCACAAAACACCCGAACTGAACGCTCGAAGCGATAGCTTTGAAGTCACAACCCAAGTACGGGCCCACGCTGATCCTGTTGCCTCAACCGCATATATGCAGTGGGTTCTTGACGACGAGAACACCACAGACACAGAAAAAACTTCATTACGGTTAGAAACCGTCGTACATCTGAATGAGGGGTTGCGCGGAGTAGCGCCCGGACAGACTATGGTGATGTACCAAGGAACACGCGTCCTTGGACAAGCAACTATCAACTGTGCATATTCTACGGAAAGAGAAGATATTAACGCTTCATAAAAATAGTCATCACATAACAGCGCACAACAACTCACCAAAGGTAAAAACATGCCTGACTCACAAGACATCCAAGCACATAAAGAATTCGACCAGCGCGCATCATCGTTAAGAGGACAGGTTCAACCAGAAGTCCTTGAAGAGCTGTACAGCATTCGGAAAATTATTGATAATCTTGACGCTGCACTGATGCATATCTTGGCAGAACGTTTTAGGGCAACACAACGTGTCGGACACCTTAAGGCTGAACACCAGCTACCAGCTGGAGACCCTGCCCGAGAAGCTGCTCAAATTAAACGTTTGCGTTCTCTTGCGGAACTATCTGATTTAGACCCAGAATTTGCAGAAAAATTTCTGAATTTCATCATTTCAGAGGTGATTCGGCACCACGAACAAATCGCGCAAGAAAATAACACCACCGCGTCCCCGCAAGCTTGTTAAAACTGCTACCAGCAATAGCAGATGCCAGAACATCCCAGCCCTCAACACCGTGAAAATACAAACTATCACTGAAGCACCTATTAGGGTACGCGCCAGCGCAACCGGAACTCTCAGCGGAGAAAACCTCCTTGACAGCATTTTCCGCGTCCGAGGAGAGCTCGGAAACCCACACCTGCCCTTTTTACCCGAACTACCACAACGTGGATACGCCGCAACCACACTTGCCAGAACCATCGCAACCCTCGATGAACTCCACGCAGAAGGGGCCTCCTATGGGTGGCGGTTAAGTAACGGCACCTCTCGAGAAAGCGAACTGGCCCGCTCCACATTCCGTTCGGATATCAACCTATTAGCTGACGTTATTGGGCAAGAAGAAGATCGAGGGAAAAACCTCAAACTCCAATTCATGGGGCCTATCTCTTTGGCTGTATCGCTCTACCTACCCAACGGAGAACGCGCTATCAGCGACCACGGAGCTAGACGAGACATCCGAGACTCCTTCCTCAACGGGCTCTCCAACTGGATTGACACTATCGATACCGCAACGGGATCTCAACACCTCTACCTGCAACTTGAAGAGCCATATCTTGAAACAGCACTGCACGGAAACATTCCCACCGCAAGTGGGTATCGAACCATTCGACACCTACCGCAACATGAGCTTCAAGAAACATATGGTCTCATTCAACAACACTTACAGCAACGTTCCATTTCACTAGCTATCACCAGATGCGACATTCAAAACCTCAACACCATACAATCAATACCCGACGCCCTCTGGTTCGACACCACAAACTACACACAACATGACTGGGAAAAAATTGCTCCTCATGCTGAAAGAGGCAAAGAACTCTGGCTAGCAACCACCGGTAACAACCTGAAGAGCCATATCCCAACTCAGGCCTACCACCTCTGGAAAAGCTGGCGCACCATCGGACTACCCGCGCAAGCCTTATCACAAGTGACCCTCTACGATAATGCAACACTTCACCTCATGAACATCGAAGATGCTACCAACCTCTTTACAGAACTCGTTCAAACAGCTCAAGCCCTCAGCGAGATAGCCCAAGACTCATAAAGAATGTTCCACCATGATGCCCCACCCCATGAAAAGAACACGATAGACTAGGGAAGACGTCGCGACCCTATGGGAGAAAAATGAACTCTACAATTCTCATTGTTGATGATGACGAAGCTCTCGCCGAAATGGTTGGCATCGTCCTAGCACAAGAAGGCTACGAAACAGTATTTTGCGAAGCCGGAGACAAAGCACGGGACGCTTTTAATAGCAACCAGCCAGACCTCATCCTGCTTGACCTTATGCTTCCAGGGATGAGCGGTATCGAAGTCTGCTCCAAAATACGTGAAGACTCAGACGTGCCCATCATCATGCTCACCGCTAAAAGCGACACCGAAGACGTCGTCCGCGGATTAGAAGCAGGCGCAGACGACTACATTGCCAAACCCTTTAAACCAGCTGAACTTTTGGCACGTATTCGCGCTCGCCTACGTCCGCGTGAAGATCACAGCAACGAGCCACTTCGTGTTGGCGGTCTGATTATTGATTTAGCGGGGCACACTGTCTCTCGTGATGGTGCGCTGATTCCTTTAACCCCCTTAGAATTTGAGCTTCTTGCTAACCTTGCGCAGCAACCGGGTCAGGTACTCACCCGCGAAACACTTTTGGGGAATGTATGGGGATACGAGAAGACTGTTGATTCCCGTCTCGTGAACGTACATATTCAGCGTCTACGCTCAAAGATTGAAGAGGACCCCGAAAATCCTAAGATTGTTCTAACTGTTCGTGGTGTGGGA
Source organism: Rothia sp. P13129 (assembly GCF_048512865.1). Taxonomy (NCBI): domain Bacteria; kingdom Bacillati; phylum Actinomycetota; class Actinomycetes; order Micrococcales; family Micrococcaceae; genus Rothia; species Rothia sp. P13129. Next base: position 8,135 of record NZ_JBLXYA010000010.1, on the reverse strand, counting down.
TATAAAGCTGCAGCTGATAGGACCCGCCGTTAGGCAAAGTTGTGGCTAAACATTTTCCTCAGGCACCCCCTATTACGGCACGGCAATACCGCAATAGTGAGTGGTTCTCGAACCCTCTTAGGCGTTTTCGTTTGTATTGGCACCAATCTTTGCAATTTCGTGCGATTGCTGCTGCTATTGTGCTGCTGATTGTCACCTTCATTTTTGTTGGTTCTTTCTTGTCCTCGCAGATTGCTAATTCTCTCTTCCGAGGTAGAGTAGATCAATCATTACAGGACTCAGCAGCTGGGTTCTCGAATGTTCAATCACTACTTGATAGTTCTGACGCTACGGGACGCTCTGAGATTCACCGTAACGTCCTGCGGTTCTTAACAGTTCTTGAAGCTGGGGGAGAAGAATCAGAAAAGCAATGGGTGCTTGCCCCTAATAAGGGAACCTCTGCTCAAGGATTTATCTCTGAACAGAGTCAGCATGGCACAATCAGCACCTCTGACATTCCCACCGAGCTACGCGATACCATCAGCCGTAATGAAGGTATTTACTGGCAGTCTGCAAGTTTGAATATTGACGGTCATCGACAGCCTGTTATCTTTGTGGGAACGAGTATTCGTATCCCTCAAAACCCTGCATACGGTTTGTATCTGGTCTACGACCTGTCCTCCTCACAAACAACGTTGCGATATATCAACCTCGTGGTGTGGGTTGCTTTCTTTATCTTGTTGCTTATTGTTGTCACGATTGTCTGGTACATTACGCGTTCTGTGATTCGTCCTATCTCTTCTACCGCAATTACTGCTGAAAAACTTGCCGCGGGGGACTTAGGGCAACGTGTCATCGTTCGAGGGCATAACGAGACTGCTCGTTTAGGTAATTCTTTTAACCGTATGGCTGATAGCCTTGAAAATCAGATTTCTCGTCTTGAAACTCTCTCTACGATGCAACAACGTTTTGTATCGGACGTTTCTCATGAGTTACGTACACCTTTAACCACCGTGCGTATGGCAGCAGAAATGCTATACGATGGCCGCGACGAATTTGGGGTAGCATATCGTCGCCCCACGGAGTTGCTCTATCATCAAGTAGACCGCTTCGATGCGTTGCTTGCTGACCTTCTAGAAATTTCTCGTTTTGACGCTGGTTCTGCAACGTTGGATGCTGTGTCTGTGCAGTTTATGGCGGTGTTTGAGGAAGTTCTTATCTCAGTAGAACCTCATTTACAACGTACCGGTACTGAGCTGAGAGTTCATCATGATAATAGTGATATCTCTGTAGAAATGGATCACCGTCGCATTGAACGCGTGCTAAGAAACTTGCTGTTTAATGCTGTTGAACATAGTGAAGGCCAGCCGATTGACGTATATATTGCAACATCTGAGACAGCGTTAGGTGTTGCTGTTCGTGACCATGGTGTTGGGCTCAGTGAAGAACATGTAACGCAGGTCTTTAACCGTTTTTGGCGGGCAGACCCTTCACGTAAACGTACTCTTGGCGGTACCGGTTTGGGGCTTTCTATTGCAGCTGAGGACGTACGTTTACACGGTGGTACTCTCGAATGTTGGGGGCGTCCGGCAGAAGGTGCGTGTTTCCGTATGACCTTACCTCTCCGTCAAGGAGAACCTATGGGCAAATCTCCCGTACGGTTATCGGGGGATGCTCTTCCTCCCGATGAATATCTAGATATTGACGTTCCGACTTCTACCGATTCCGATGTGTCTGACGCTGAGGATAAGAACCAGCATGGTGAAAATTAGATGAAAAAAATATATTCTTCTACCAAGGTTCGTTATCTTGGTGTGGGTTTATGCTTTCTTGTCGGCGTAAGTGGCTGTGCAAGTATTCCACAAAGTGGTGCTGTTAGCCACTATGCTGATTCTCAAAGTACAAGTCCTGATACTCAGAGCAGTATTGTGCTTGATCCTCCTCGAGATGGTGCAAGTCCGCAGGAAATTATTCAAGGCTTTTTGCGTGCTGGTGCTGGTGCGAAAGATGATTATCAAGTAGCCCGTGAATATCTGACGGAAGAGTTTTCAAACTCTTGGATACCTGATGAACGGACCTTAGTATATCGGGATTCTACAACTTTAGAAGTCACCTCAGATACTGCTCATGAGGGTGCTCAACACGGCGATGAATATTCGGTCACGGTTCCTGTGGCAACTTCTATTGACCGGCGAGGAATCGCAACATCATATGCGGAAGTCTCCCCAGAAAACCTTAGGTTTAAGGTGGTTCAGGTCAATGGGCAGTGGCGTATTGCTCAGGCACCGCAAGGTACTGTGATGAACCATCATGATTTTATTCAGGTTTTTGCGACATACACCTTGTACTTTTATGACCCTACATACACCTATGCCGTACCTGACATCCGTTGGTTTGCCGACCGCCCAACGGTTGTTACCTCAATTACGAAGGTTCTTCTAGAAGGGGCCGCACCGTACCTTGAGGGTGCTGTGAGTAGTGCTATCCCCTCGGGGACAACGCTCACTCGTAACTCTGTTCCGGTGGAGGAGACTGTTGCCCAAGTGAGCTTACACGGTGAGGGGCTAGGTGCCGATATCTCACAGCTCGATATTGAACGGATGAACTCTCAGCTGACGCAAACGCTATCACTTTTGGGCGGTATCGACTCTGTCAAATTGACCTTTGACGATCAAGATGTCAAAGCTGGTCCTCTCGATAATTATGTTGCTCCTCAGGTCAACCCTAGTGTATCGGGCAATATCGTTGCTCTTGACGGAAACCAGCTAGTTACTCGTAGCGAAATTTTCAATGATGCTGACCAGAACAAAATTGTTGATATTGCGGTGGCTAATCCTCGGGATCTAGCGATGGATTACACTCGTAAAAACTTCGCGTTCTTAGACTCTCTACAACAGTCACTCTTTTGGGTCTCTGATCAGAAGATTACTCATATGTTTGATGGTGTTGGACTAACACACCCATCTTTTGACCAGTTCCAATGGCTATGGAGCGCTGATTCTACAGGCCGGTTGCGAGCTGTTTCGTATGTAAACTCTCAGGAGAAAAAACAGGTTGATGTTCGTTCTCCATGGTTAGAGGGATACGACGTGAAATCTGTTCGTATTTCTCGTGATGGTGCGCGTGCGGCGGTTGTTGCAACTCTTGACGGCGAAACATATGTGTGGGTATCTGGTATTCATCGTAGTTCTGATCACCAACCACTTGAGCTGACTTCTCCCGTCCGTTTAGGGACGACTCTTGACGTAACTGATGTCTCTTGGACAAGTGATCAGAGCCTTATTGCAGCAGATGAACTTTCGGGCGAATCTGAGATTATCTACCTATCGGGGGAGATTACTTCTGTTGAACGGCTAGATGGTTTATCTCTTATCGCTTCTGGTGCAGGGAATAACCAGATTGTTGCTCAGACAAAGGACGGGCGTCTTTACACTTTGGTCGATCGTGGTTGGTCTCGTATCGACATCCCATTGCATGACGTGAACTATTCAGGTTAGTCGCCAATTACTGCTAAAACGTCAGAAAAATATTTCATATCTTTATCCACAGATATGAAAAATCCTAAGAGTCTCTCGCCCCATAGAGAGATACTTAGTGCTGTGCTATCTTCAATGGGTTTTTATCTGCGCTTATTGTGCTCTGACGCCCTAGAACTGATTCGACCTCGAGTCTGTGCAAGCTGCGGGGCATATGGGACGAAGGCTGTGAACCGTTCTTTATGCTCTCATTGTGATTTTCAGGTTCGCCATTCACTACTGAACGTTCATTGTTCTAGAGTTGATGGAGTCGGGTGTCCAATATATTCTGCTGGGGCGTATGAACATGAGTTAGCACGCAGCATTTTGGCGTATAAGAATCATTCACGCACGGATCTTCTCGATATTCTTGCTACCGGTCTGGTTCGTGCAGTGGTGGAATGTCTCCAACAGGCTGAAGATGTTAAACGTATAGTTCTTATTCCCATGCCTTCTGACCCAAGTGCAACACGAAGACGCGGTTATGTCCCTGCTCAATTATTGGCAGAGCGTGTGTGCCGGTTGATGGGGGAGTACGCTGGTGTGTCTTGTGTATCGTATGGTCTTCTCTCCAAGAAAAAGCGCTGGGGTAGGGGAGATAAGTCGGGGCAGAAACTTTTGACGGGGGCTCAACGCCGTCAACGGCTGTCTCATTCTATGCGTTTATCGTCACCACCTCTGTCTTTTATGGGGTTCTATTATGATGTTCGTGGTGTGCATTGTCTTCTCGTAGATGACGTATTGACTACGGGAGCGACTTTAGCGGAGGGGTATCGTGTTATTTCTTCTGCTGGGGGCAAAGTGATAGGTGCGGTTACGGTTGCTTATGTTCCTTATCGGGGTGGCACCTCTACATATACTGTGGGGTATCCACCTATATCTCTTGATTAAAAGATGGTGAATGTTCGCTGTGGGTAGCGTATATATTCTCACCTGAAAAATCTTTTGCGTGACACGAGACATCTTTTGAACTAGGCTAGTGATAGGGAATCAAAGACGAATTCCTCGGCTTAGCTCCTCTTCGGATGGAGTCGCAGCTAAGTACACGCCCCCAAATATGCTGGAGGGAATTGTGGAAATTAACATCATCGGACGAAACGTTAAAGTTACTGAACGTCTGCGTGAACATGTTGAAGATAAAGTTGCAAAGTTTGAGCAACTAGGTGACCGCGTCAGCACCATCGAAATAAAATTCACTAAAGAAGGCCATTCTGGTCCAGAAATTATTGGCGCAGAAATTACTGTTATCGGTAAAGGCCCTGTTCTTCGTGCAGAAGCTACTGGAGAAGATAAATTCGCGGTCTTTGATGACACCTACGGAAAACTCCTTGAGCGTTTACGCCGTGCACGAGACCGACGCAAACCTAGCAAATCAGGAACAAAACGTCCTATCTCAGTTTCTGAAGCAACCGGATCTCTCCCCATCGTGACGGAACAAGTTGCTATCTCTGAGATACATCTAGATGATGTGCCCGTCGAAGAAATTGCTTTTTCTACCGAGTATTCTCTTGAAGATGAAGTCTCTTCACCCGTAGAAATCCGGCGTAAGACCTTCCCTGCAACACACTTAACGGCAGAAGAAGCTGTGGATCACATGGAACTCGTTGGGCATGACTTCTTTGTCTATCTTGATAAAGAAACGGGTGCACCATCTGCTGTGTACCGTCGTAAAGGATGGACGTACGGCGTGATTTCTTTAGAAAACACTCCTGAGTAAGATTCTTATTTAGTCTTTATCAAAGTAGTGTTTAAAGCGCCTAAGGATTTTGCTCAGGTGCTTTAGCCTAGCTGAAACGGCATCAAATACTGGACAGCTCACAAAACGTGGCGCCAGCTATTTGATGCCGTTTTTGTATTCTAAAACCCTTATTTCTAGGGGTTGTCCTCTAAAAATAAGGCTTAGCTGAGAGAGTAATACGAAAAGCGTTCTCATATTGACTAGTTTTTAGCCTAGAATAGTGATGATGTGCTGACATAAAGTGTCGGTACCGTATTTAAAGTTTTCGTCTCAAGGAGTCAGTTTTCGTGGCATCTTTCTTAGAGAAGATTCTTCGCGCAGGGGATAAAAAAATTCTCAAACAGCTTCGTGCGTACACTGATGCAGTGAACTCGCTCGAAAGCAGCTTTGAAAATATGAGTGACGCCGAACTGCGTGCAGAAACAGACTCGTTCCGCGCTCGCATTAAAGATGGCGAATCTCTTGACACCCTCTTGCCAGAAGCGTTCGCTGTTGTACGTGAAGCCTCAAAGCGTACCCTTGGAAAACGCCACTATGACGTTCAGCTGATGGGCGGGGCAGCCCTACACCTCGGCAATATCGCCGAAATGAAAACCGGCGAGGGTAAAACTCTTGTCGCCACCGCGCCGGCATACCTTAATGCGCTATCTGGTAAAGGCGTGCATATCGTAACCGTTAACGATTACCTTGCCGAATATCAAGCAAACCTCATGGGACGAGTATTCCGTTTTTTGGGGATGGAATCGGGCGTTATCCTTTCGAACCAGACTCCAGAAGAGCGACGTAAACAATACGCAGCAGACATCACTTACGGCACCAATAACGAGTTTGGGTTCGACTATCTACGCGATAACATGGCGTGGAGTGTTGAAGAACAGGTTCAGCGTGGGCACAACTTCGCCATTGTCGACGAAGTTGACTCCATTTTGATTGACGAGGCTCGTACCCCGCTGATTATCTCCGGACCAGCTGCAGGAGAAGCACACCGCTGGTACGCTGAATTTGCACGTTTCGTACAGACTCTTCTTCCTGAAAAAGATTACGAAGTAGACGAGAAGAAGCGTACCGTCGGTATCCTTGAATCCGGTATTGACAAGGTAGAAGACCACCTCGGAATTGAGAATCTTTACGAGCCAGCTAATACTCCGCTCATTGGTTTCTTAAATAACGCTATTAAAGCTAAAGAACTCTTTAAGAACAATAAAGACTATGTCGTCATGAATGGTGAAGTTCTCATCGTCGATGAACATACTGGACGCATCCTCCCCGGACGCCGTTATAACGAGGGCATCCATCAGGCTATTGAAGCTAAAGAAGCTGTCGAAATTAAGCCTGAGAACCAGACCATGGCAACGATTACTTTGCAGAACTATTTCCGCATGTACGACAAGCTCTCCGGTATGACAGGTACTGCAGAGACTGAAGCAGCAGAGTTCATGAATACTTACGAACTTGGCGTGGTTGCTATTCCTACGAATAAGGAAGTTCAGCGCGTTGACCACCCCGACCGCGTACATAAGAACGAAATTGTAAAATTCAACGCTGTTGTTGAAGACATCAAAGAGCGTTTTGAAACCGGGCAGCCTGTTCTAGTAGGTACAACCAGCGTAGAAAAAAGCGAGTACCTCTCTAAGCTTCTCAAACGTGAAGGTATCCGTCACGAAGTGTTGAACGCAAAAAACAACGCACGTGAGGCTGCTATCGTAGCGCAAGCAGGTCGTAAGGGAGCTATTACCGTTGCGACGAATATGGCAGGTCGTGGTACCGACATCATGTTGGGTGGTAACCCTGAGTTTAATGCTGTTGAAAAAATGGCAGAACTCGGCTTAGATCCAGAACAGAACACCGAAGAATACGAGGCGAAATGGCCTAGCATTCTTGCTGAATGTGAGGATGCGGCTCGTGCAGAACACGAAGAAGTTATTGCTCTTGGCGGGCTGTACGTTCTTGGTACTGAACGTCATGAATCTCGCCGCATCGATAACCAGCTACGAGGCCGCTCTGGACGTCAAGGCGACCCCGGCGAATCACGTTTTTATCTCTCTCTATCAGACGAGCTAATGCGTCTATTCAATGGTCAAGCAGCTGCTCGTCTGATGGCTAATGCTCCTGACGACACTGTGCTTGACTCCAAACTGGTTTCTCGTGTTGTTGCCTCAGCTCAGGGACAGGTTGAATCTCGCAACGCTGAACAGCGTAAGAACATCCTTAAATACGATGATGTTTTGAATCGTCAGCGTGAAGCAATGTATAAAGACCGTAACCAGATTCTGCATGGAGATGATCTTAAAGAACAGATTCAAATCTTTACGCGTGAAGTTCTTACCTCTGCGATTGATGCACAGGTAGGGGATAACCACGCAGAAGATTGGGACTTTGATAAACTCTGGGAAACTCTCAAGAGTATTTATCCTGTCACGATTACTGCTGAGGACTTGGCAGAAGATGCGGGAGACCGCACAAAGATTACTCGTGACCAGCTAGTTAAAGAGATTATTGCTGATGCCGAGTTAGTCTACCAAGAACGTGAAGAAACTATCGGTGCGGATTCTATGCGTGAAATTGAACGCCGTGTTGTTCTTTCTGTGATTGGGAAGCGTTGGCCTGAACATCTTTACGAGATGGACTACCTGAAAGAGGGTATTGGTTTACGTGCTATGGCTCAGCGCGATCCCCTCATTGAGTATCAGCGTGAAGGTTATGCACTGTACCAGACGATGATGGACGCTATTCGTGAAGAATCTGTCAGCTACTTGTACCATGTTGATTTGGCAAAGCAACGTACGCAGTCTTCTCCTCTGGGGATGAAGATTCCTGCTCAGCCGAAGTTCTTACAGTATTCTGCACCTTCAGAAGATGGTGGAACTGAAACTGAAATTCGTAAAAATGATTTGATGAACCAG